>CALZIC010000117.1:8863-16438 GCA_945787285.1 uncultured Desulfuromonadales bacterium | reverse complement strand
AGCGGCATTTCCGAGGCGGTTCTGGCCGCATGCTTCGACCGGCAGCTGCTGTGGCACCGGGAAGTCTTCTGGGACGAAAGGGAGGGACGGGCCGTTGCCCGGGAAGTCCGCCGCCTCGGCGCCCTGGTGCTGGCCGCCCGCCCGGTCAAAATCCTTCCCGATGAACTGGCCTGTGCCCTGCTCGACGGCATCTCCAAGATGGGGCTGGAGGTTCTCGGCTGGACCGACGAGGCCCGGCAGCTGGTTGCCCGCATCCGCTTTCTGGCCCGAGCCTTCCCCGACCAGGGGTGGCCCGACCTAACTGCGGAGCATCTTCAAGCGACGGTAACGGATTGGTTGGCCCCGTTTCTCATCGGCTGCCGCAGCAAGGCGGACCTGGCCCGTCTCAACCCGGCGCCGGCCCTGCTGGCGATGCTCGACTGGCCGCAACAGGGCCGGCTTGATGAGTTGGCCCCGCAGAGGATCAGGGTTCCGAGCGGATCGAACGTGCGTCTCGACTACGACAGCGGCGACATCCCGGTGCTGGCGGTGAAGCTGCAGGAACTCTTCGGCCTGGCCGATACGCCGAAGGTGGCCGGAGGCAAAGTGCCGGTTCTGATCCATCTCCTCTCCCCCGCCCGCCGTCCCCTCCAGGTCACCCAGGACCTGCGCAATTTCTGGGACTCGGTTTACCCGGAAGTGAAAAAAGAGCTCAAGGGGCGCTACCCCAAGCACCCCTGGCCCGATGACCCCTGGAACGCGGTAGCGACCCGGCATACCAAAAGGCGGCAACGCGGCAAAGGGTAGGGAGGCCTTCTCAGGTCGTTAATGATTTCAGCAGGTCATCCAGCTCGGCCGGCTCGGTTACCGGCTCCCGGCAACTGCGGTTGACGCAGACATAGGCCGCGGCCTTGCCGTTGACAGGATGTTTGCCCAGGGTGGCAGGCGCCAGTCGCTGCAGTTCCTTATCGCAAGGGTCTGCCAACAGAACGGTTGCCGTCGGAAGGTAGTGGCTGCGCAGAATGCCTAGCAAGGCTTCAGGCGACTCGCCGTCAGCGCCGGGGACCAGCACCACCTCAACCGGCGGGGCGAGGGCCTGGTGGAGGGCGGTCAACTGCTGCGGATAGGCCCGCGGGGCTTTTGCCAGCGCCTCCATGGTCGACTCGATCTGCTCTTCGCCCCGCTGTTCCAGTTCCCGGTTGCCGGTCATCCGCCCGAGTCTAAGCAGGTTGAGGGCCGCCACCGAGCCCCCCGCCGGGATCGCCCCGTCCTGAAGGGAGCTGTCCCGGCCGAGCACAGCCTCGGCGTCTTTTCCGGTGGTATAGAAAGCGCCCCGCTCACCACCAAAGAGTTCGAGCATCTGCCGGGTCCAGTGCAGTGCATCGGACAGATGCCCGGTCCGCAAATCGGCCTGGTACAGTTCGATCAGTCCCCAGCTCAAAAAAGCGTAATCCTCAAGAAAACCCGCAATGGCCGCTTCGCCGTCGCACCAGCGGCGCAGCAGGCGACCCTGGTCGTTGCGCAGGTGCGTCTGGATGAACCGGGCGGCGTTGCGGGCGGCATCGAGCAGTTCGGCTTTTCCGAAGACCGCCCCGGCCCGGGCCAGTGCCGCAATGGCCAGACCGTTCCATGAGGTGATGACTTTCTGGTCCCGGTGCGGGCGAATGCGTCTCTGGCGAGCCAGAAAGAGGCGTTGCCGCCCCTGTTCGAGCAGTTCTTTCAGGTGGGCGGCTTCGACCCCGACCCGATCGGCCAGCGATTCGATATTCTGAGGGAGAAACAGGATGCTCTTCCCTTCGAAATTCCCTTCCTCACTGACGCCGAAACTGCGACAGTAGACGGTGCCGAGATCATCTCCCAAAACCTCCATCACCTGCTGCCGCGTCCACAGGTAGAAGGTACCTTCCTCCCCTTCGGAGTCGGCGTCCTCTCCGCAGTACATGCCCCCTTGCGGGTCAGTCAGGTCGCGGATGACATAGTCGAGGGTCTGCAGGGCCATCTCCCTGAAACATCGGTCTCCGCTGATTTGCCAGGCGTCGACGGCGGCCAGAACCAGCAGGGCCTGATCGTAGAGCATCTTTTCGAAATGGGGAACCAGCCATTCAGCGTCCACCGAGTAGCGGTGCAGGCCGAACCCGACCTGATCGTAAATCCCCCCCGAACGTATGGCCCTTAAGGTCTCGAGTGCCATGTCGACCGCCTGGCTGCCGTCCTGCTGCCCGCCGAGCCGCAGCAGTAGCGAAAGGTTGTGGGGGGCCGGGAATTTCGGGGCCTGGCCGAAACCGCAATGACGACTGTCGTAGGCTGAGCGGTAGTCGTCGAGCACCTGTTTCAGCGGGTGCTCGTCGAGGGCTTGCCCGGGGCTGTCGCCGGCCATGATTTGATGGGCCACCTGGGCGATCTGGTCGCCGCTTTCAACGATGCTTTGCCTCTGGCGAGCCCAGGTCTGTTCGATTTTTTCCAAAATCTGGATCAGTCCCGCCATGCCCTGCCGCGGTTCGCGGGGGATGTAGGTCGCGGCAAAGAAAGGCTTTTTCTCCGGGGTCAGGGCCAGATTGAGGGGCCAGCCACCGCTGCCGGTGAGCATCTGGCAGACCGTCATAAAGGAGGCGTCGATGTCGGGGCGCTCTTCCCGGTCGACCTTGATCGGAATGAATGCGCGGTTGAGCACGAACGCCACCGCGTCGTTGTCGAACGACTCTTCTTCCATGACATGGCACCAGTGGCAGGTCGAATAACCGATGGAAAGGAAAATCGGCTTGTCTTCCTTGCGGGCCCGGTCGAAGGCCTCATCGGCCCAGGGGTGCCAGTCGACGGCATTTTCAGCATGCTGAAGAAGGTAGGGGCTTTTTTCGAATATCAACCGGTTAAAGCGTGCGCCTCCGTCGGACGGAAGGGCTGCGCGATCGCTTTCGCTGAGTTCTGTTGGAGGGGTATGGCTGGACATGACATCTCCACAGTTTGGGGTTCCCATTAATGGTAACACCGCGGTAGAGGATGACAACAATCGTCTGTCGCGCTTGAGGGTTGAAAAGCGGACAAAAAAATGCCCCGTGAAGGAGGGGTATCACGGGGCGAAAATCCCCTGGCTGTTTTGGGGAACCAGGGGTGCAATGAGGGGGATAATACTAAAATCGGCCGGACGATGCAAGCCTCATTTTTTAATGGGAAGTGGAAAACTTGTCGCGGTAAACGGGGGCGGGAAGAGGGGGCATAAAAAGACCCCGTGTACGGAGGGGGGGAGTACACGGGGTCAGCCTTTGAGGTCTCTCGAAAGAGATCAAAGACTCGGCAATAGTATAACCGACCCGAGGGGAATACAAGTGAAAATTTACTTTTTTCGGTGCTTGTCGTGAGCTTCGGGGGCGCGGCGGAATCCGCCGGCGATATGTGTCAGGGCGACAGCAACAGGGGCGGAATTTCCCTGACGCTGGACAGAACCCGGTGTGCCGAGGAGAGGTCGCTGCCGCGGTTCAACGTTCCTGGGATGACCAGGCAGCGCAGCCCGGCGCTGACCGCGGCTTTGAGGCCCCGCTCGGAATCTTCAACGACCAGGCACTGCCCGGCCTCGCAGCGGCTTCTGGCAAGGGCCTTCAGGTACGGCTCCGGGTTGGGCTTGGAGTGCTCATAGTTCTCGCGGGTCATGACGAAATCGAAGTATTGGAGCAAACCGGTGTTGCGGTGGATGATTTCGAAGTGATCGCGATGGGAGCTGGTGACGATGCCCATCTGCACCTTGCCGTGCAGCTGTCTCAAGGTCGCCTCGACCCCCTCGATGGGGGATACTCCCTGGTGCAGCAGTTCTGAATACCGCCGGTTGCGGGCGCCTCTCAGGGCTTGGGCGGTTTGCGTCCCGGCCAGGTCGAGGACGCTTTTGCCCTGACGCAGCGAAATGTCGATAAAGGTCTCTCTCGAGACTTCGATGCCGACATCTGCCAGGGTTTCGCAGGTCGCCTGGTAATAGAGGTGCTCGGTGTCGACCAGGACACCGTCGTTGTCCCAGAAAATACAGTCTATGGAGTTCATCGGCTCGATCTTTTTCCCGGAATCTGTCGATCTTGGCTGAGCATCATGAAAGACACCTCCTATTGAAGGGGTTTGGCCACCCGCGCTTCGAGGGGGACCAGCACGATCTGGATCCGGCGGTTCTGGGCCCGGCCTTCGGCGTTGGCATTGTCGGCGACCGGTCGGTACTGGCCGAATCCGCAGGCGGAAAGCCTGTCGCCGGGCAGTCCGACCCTGTCCTGCAGAAAGTGCAGCACGTTGGTCGCCCTGGCTGTGGAGAGCTCCCAGTTGCTGGCGAAAGTGTCCTTGAGGCGAGAGCTGATCGCGACGTTGTCGGTGTGTCCTTCGACCCGGATATCCTTGTCCTTGACCCCCTTGAGGACGTCCCCGACCCGCTGCAGCACGCTGAGCCCGGCTTTTTTGATTTCATCTTTGCCCGAGTCGAAGAGGATGCGCTCGACCATGTTCACCGTCAGTTTTCCCTGTAGCTCGGAGATGGTCACTTCCCCCCTTTTGATCTCGCTCTCCATCATGCCGACCAGTTCGTCGTAGGTGCTTTTCATCTGGGCGACGCGGGCTTCCCGGGCGAGCCGTTCTTTTTCTACCTGCAGGGCCAGGCTGCGGTTTTCATCCTCGATCCTGTCGATGGTCTGGCGCATCTCGGCCATCGCGGCCCCGGCCTCGGCGCTGCGGGCGGAAAGGACTTTCTCCAGCCGGTCGGCGTCGGCCCGTGCGCGAATCAGGTCCTGCTGCAGGGCGGTGCTTTTCGCCATCGCCTCGCGCAGTCTCTGGTCGAGGTCGAGGTTGAACTGGTCAACGGCATTCTTTTCCTCCAGCAGTTGCCGGTAACTCGTTTGAAGTCTGCTGATCTCTTCGTTGAGCAGGTTCGTTTCGTCGACCTTGAGCTGGTAGGTCGAGCTTTTGACGCAGCCTGTAACGGGCATGACAAGGGTGAGGGCCAGGGCGGCAATAACCAGTCGCTTCACGGGGGTCTCCTGTCGACGAAAAATCGGGGCAAAGGTGCTCGGGATAGTGCTGAGCTTCAGTTCAAACTACCAATTTGTAGCACAAACAGATAAATTGTAAAGCCTCAACGAGAATCTTTGGGTCCTGGGCTTTTCGGTTGCGGGGGTTTTGCATATTATGCTATAAAAAAGCGTTTTCAATACGTTACACAGGAGTTCTCATGTTTGAAATAGATCGCATTATCCGCAATGCCCTTCAGGAAGACATTGGCCTCGGTGATGTGACCACCATGGCAACTGTCGAGCCTGGTACCCTGGCCCGCGCAGAGCTGGTGGCCAAAGAGAGTTTCGTCCTCTCCGGTATCGATGTGGCCAGGCGTGTGTTCCAGGTGCTGGACAACGAAATCGCCTTTGAGAAGATCAAGGAAGACGGGCAGCATGTCGAGCGCGGACAGGTGCTCGCGTGGATCAAGGGGGACGCCATGGCCCTGCTGCAAGGCGAACGGGTGGCGCTCAACCTGCTCCAGAGGATGAGCGGGGTGGCGACTCTCACCAGCGAATTCGTCAAGGTGCTTGAAGGGACCTCGGCAACCGTGGTCGACACCCGCAAGACGACTCCCGGACTGCGGGGCCTGGAGAAATACTCGGTACGCATGGGGGGGGGACGCAATCACCGGACCTCCCTGTATGACGGGGTGCTGATCAAGGAAAACCACATTGCAGCGGCCGGCGGTGTGACCACCGCTATCGAACGGGCCCGTGCCCGGGTGCCCCATACCCTCAAGGTCGAAATCGAGGCGAGCACTCTTGATGAAGTTCGTGAGGCGGTGGAGGCCGGGGCTGATATCATCCTGCTCGACAATATGGGTCTGGAGATGTTGAAAGAGGCCGTTGAATTCATCGACGGACGGGCTCTGACCGAAGCCTCCGGAGGGGTTAACCTGGACACCATTGGCGATATCGCCCGGACCGGGGTCGACCTTATATCGGTCGGGGCGCTGACCCATTCCTACCGCGCGGTCGACATCTCCATGCTCTTTCAATAACCGGTTTTCCAGGCGAGCCTATGACCAAAAAGGTTGACAACGAGGAGCTCCTGAAACTCTTTCGGGACAAGGCTGGAGCGTATATCTCCGGCGAGGAGATCAGCCAGTTGTTGGGGGTGTCACGGACGGCCGTCTGGAAGAAGATCAAATTGCTGCGGCAGATGGGGTACACCATCGATGCCGTCCCCTCACGCGGTTATCACCTCGCCGCCTCGCCCGACGCCCTGCTGGTAGAGGAGATCCGCTCCGACCTGGGTACCCGGGTGGTCGGCAAAGAGGTCATTTTTCTCGAGCAAACCGACTCGACCAACGTACGGGCCCGTGAACAGGGCGATGGCGGCGCTCCGGAAGGAACGGTGATTATCGCCGACAGCCAGTCGGCCGGCAAAGGGCGGCTGGGACGCACCTGGGAATCGCCTGCCGGGGTCAACCTTTACACCTCCGTTCTTTTACGCCCCGTTATTCTGCCGCGCTTCGGCACCCAGATGACCTTCCTCTCGGCCGTGGCGGTCGCTGCGGCAATCGAAGAAGTCAGCGGACTTTCAGCGACCGTTAAATGGCCCAACGATGTTCTTCTCGGCGGCAAGAAGGTCGCCGGTCTCCTCAATGAAATGAACGCCGAAACCGAGCGGGTCAATTACGTGATCCTCGGAATCGGGGTCAACCTGAACATGCAGCCCGGCCAGTTCCCTGATGACCTGCGTTACCCGGCCACCTCGGTCGCCATCGAAAAGGGCTCGCCGGTTTCCCGCCTGGCCTTTGCCCGATCTCTTTTCCGCCATCTCGACAGTTTCTACCAGGCCTACCTGGAGCAGGGGGTGACGCCTGTGCTCAGAGCCTGGGAAGAGTTGTGCGACGTGGTCGGCAAAAGAGTCAGCGTCGACTGCCAGAGCCAGGTGTTTCGCGGTGTGGTCGAAGGGCTCGACCCCGACGGCGCGCTCCTTCTGCGTACCGACGAGGGACCACTGGAAAAAATCCTGGCCGGTGACGTCAAACCGGAATGATTCGCATTTTGTCGAATTCCTGAGCCGGTGAATCTGTAGAGTGCATTGCAGATGCCAACAGGTGAGGAGTGAAGGGTGAGGGGAGAGGCGTTTTTTGGCCAAACAAAAACAAGGCTTTTCGCTTTTTCTCCTCACTTTCTAAGCCTAACTCCTCACTAATTCAGGGTATAATTAAATCTTCCCTTCTGACTTTCGGATGTTTCGTATGCTTCTGGTGATTGATGTCGGCAACAGCAATACCGTCCTTGGGCTTTACCAGGGGGAAACCCTTGTCCGCAACTGGCGGGTGACCAGCGACAAGTCCCGGACTGTCGATGAATACGCCATTTTGATCGATCGTCTGTTCGGCTTCTCCAACGTGGAATTTTCAGATGTCGGGGATGTGATCATCTCCAGTGTCGTTCCGCAGCTGCTGAACACTTTCACTTCGCTCTGCAGTCAGTATTTCCAAAAAAAAGCTTATGTCGTCGGCCCCGGCATCAAAACCGGCATGCCGATTCTCTATGACAATCCCAAGGAAGTCGGTGCCGACCGCATCGTCAACGCGGTGGCCGCCTACGAGAAATACCATAGCAG
>CALZIC010000117.1:0-8820 GCA_945787285.1 uncultured Desulfuromonadales bacterium | reverse complement strand
GTCGATTTCGGAACCGCCACCACGTTTGACTACATTTCGGACCGGGGTGAATACCTCGGCGGGGCGATCGCGCCCGGGGTCGCCATTTCCGCCGAGGCCCTGTTCGAGCGGGCCAGTAAACTGCCCCGGGTCGATATTTCACGTCCTCCCCAGGTGGTGGCCAAGAATACCGTCAACAGCATGCAGGCCGGTATTTTCTTCGGCTACGTCGGGTTGGTCGACGGAATTGTCGCCCGCATGAAACAAGAGGCCGGCGGGACCCCGAAGGTCGTGGCGACCGGCGGCCTTGCGCCGCTGATCTCGGCCGATTCGGTCTCTATCGATGAAGTTGAGCCGATGCTGACCCTGGAGGGCCTGTCGATTCTCTATTCCCGCAACAAGGCCGGGTCGAATAGCCCGGACGCCTGACCCGGTGATGAGGGAGGGAGTCTGAGCTGAGGCTGGTTATCAGATGAATCTCCGGATGATGCCGGAGAGGGGAGTTGCCCCGCGTTCGTTGTTTCCTGAAATAGTCCTTTAACTGATTTCACTCAAGGTGGGAGAAAAGGAGGAGTCATGGGAAAATATGAAACGGCAAAGCTGCGTAACCTGGGAATTGTGGGGCAAGGGGATGCCGGCAAGACATCCCTGACCGAAGCGATTCTGTACAACACCGGTATGACCGACCGTCTCGGGCGGGTCGACGACGGCACATCGACCATGGATTTCGAGCCCGAGGAAATCAAGCGTCATATCACCATCAGTTCCAGTCTCAATCACTGCGAATGGAAAGATCACAGCCTCCATATCGTCGATACCCCCGGCTATACCAACTTCCTGCACGACACCCGCAACTGCATGCGTATCCTTGGCGGATCGGTGCTGGTGGTTTCCGCCGTCGACGGGGTCAAGGCGCAGACTTTTAAAATCTGGCAATGGGCCGAGGAATTCGAGGTTCCGCGGATCGTTTTCATCAACAAAATGGACCGCGACCGGGCCGATTTTCTCAAGGCGGTCGACGATGTCGAAAAAAACTTGTCGACCCGCGCTATCCCGGTGAGCATGCCGGTCGGCTCCGGCGACGACTTCAAGGGGATCATCGACCTGGTCGACATGAAGGCGCGCTTTTTCAAGTTCGACGACAAGGGGACCTACGACGAGACCGATATCCCGGAGGAGTACCTCGAAGAAGCCGAAAGGCTCCGCTTCATGATGATGGAAGCGGCGGCCGAGGCCGATGACGAATTGATGGAAAAGTACCTGGAGGAGGAGACCCTCAGTCGCGAAGATATTCTGCTCGGACTGCGGGAAGGGACCCTGACCAAGGTCTTTACTCCGGTTCTTTGCGGCAGCGCCACCGCCAACATCGGCGTACGCAATCTGCTCAACTACATGGTCAACTGCCTCCCCTCGCCGGTCGACAAGGGGACCCAGTATGGCAAGGACCCGAAAACGGAGGAGGACGTCCTGCGCCAGCCCGACCCCGCCGAGCCTTTTTCGGCGATGGTCTTCAAAACGATCAGCGACCCCTATGCCGGCAAGCTGACCCTGTTCAGGGTTTACTCAGGCACCGTCAAGAGTGATTCGGTGGTTTACAATCCCAACAAGGAGACCACCGAGCGCATCGGACAGATCTTTGAGCTGGAAGGCAAGAAGCAGCATCCGGTATCCCAGGCCGAAGCCGGGGATATCGTCGCGGTGGCCAAGCTCAAGGAGACGGCGACCGGCGATACCCTGTGCGACGGAGGCAAACCGATCGTTTACGAAAGCCCGTTGGCTCTGAAGCCGGTGATTTCTTTTGCCCTTGAAGCCAAGAGCAAGGGGGACGAAGAAAAGATCATGAGTTCCCTGGCCCGGCTGATGGAAGAGGATCCCACCTATCATGTCGAACGCGGTGTGGAGACCAAGGAGATGATCCTCTCCGGCATGGGGCAGGTCCATGTGGAGGTCGCCGTAGAAAAGCTCAAGCGCAAATTCGGGGTCGAGGTCATTCTCAAGGAACCGAAGGTGCCGTACCGTGAAACGATCAAGAAAACGGTCAAGCAGCACTATCGCCACAAGAAGCAGTCGGGCGGGCGCGGGCAGTTTGCCGATGTTCACATTGAAGTTGCCCCTCTGCCGCGCGGCGAAGGGTACCAGTTCGTCGACAAGATCGTCGGCGGGGTCGTCCCCCGACAGTTTATCCCGGCTGTCGACAAAGGAATCCATGAAGCGCTTCCGCACGGTATTCTGGCCGGCTACCCGATTCAGGATATCCAGGTGACGCTCTATGACGGCTCGCATCACTCGGTCGACTCCTCGGAAATGGCCTTCAAAATTGCCGGTTCGATGGCACTTAAACGGGGTATGGAAGCCGCGAACCCGGTCCTTCTCGAACCGGTGATGCAGATGGAAGTGACCGTTCCGGATGACTGCGTCGGTGATGTGATCGGTGACATGAATCAGCGTCGCGGCAAGGTTCTGGGGGTCGAGCCCCAGGGGAGAAACCAGGTTGTTGCCGTGCAGGTGCCGATGTCCGAGGTTCTCAAGTACGCTCCCGAACTGCGCTCCATGACCTCGGACCGCGGTCTTTTCACCATGGAGTTTTCGCATTACGAAGAAGTGCCTCCTCACCTGACCTCCAAGATCCTGGCGGAGCACAGCCAGGCCGCTTCCTGAGCAGGCGGTGAAGAAAGCATTGTTTGGTTAAATCCCAACCTGCGGGAGCGGGGTGGATTTGGGTTAAACCTGGATCCGTGAAGCCATGGTGGATAAAAGAGTGTAAGTGCTTGGCCTGAATAAGGGTTTCAAAAAATCTGAGGTTCGGATGAGGTATTGAAGCATGGCCGACAAAGACGATGATGACTTCTCCTTCGGAGACGTAGGTGAAGACTTTTCCGACAGCGACGGCGAGGGGTGGGGTGTACTGGAGGAGGAAGCCCCGCCCGGCGGCGAAGGGTGGGGAACTCTTGATGACGAGGTGGACTTCGGCGTTGCCGATCCGGAGGCGTCTGCTGAAAAGGAAGTCGACTCTTCTGAAAAAGAGGTCGACTCTTCTGAAAAAGAGGTCGACTCTTCTGAAAAAGAGGTCGTGAGCCCTCCTGTAACCGCCCCGGTCGCTGAGCAGGAAATTGTCGAAGAAGAAGACAATCGCCCCAGGCGTTCCAGAGGACGCCTGCTGCTGATCGGTCTTCTCGGCCTGGTTCTCGGCGCCGCCGGCTTCTATTATCTGAGTGATTCACCGCCCCCGGTGGAAAAAAGACTGCCGGAGGCGGTGAATCGCCAGCCGATACCGATTCCCGCCCGTGTTCCCGCAGAAGAACCGCAAAGCAGCCAGGCGCCTGCGCCGCCCCCTGAAGGCACGGTGGCTGCCGTTCCCAAGGGGACCTTGATCGAAGTTCTGCCCGAGGAAGAGCCGGGGCAGGAGCCTCTGCCGCAAGTGACCGCCGAGCCGGCCGTCATTGCGGAGCCGTCAGCTTTGCCAGCGGAAAAGCCGGATGCCAAAGTCGATCCCGGCCCTGTCGTGAAAGACGGAATTGTGCTTAAAGAGGTCGCGGTCGAGAAGCCTTTGCCTGCCGTGTCGAAAACGCCCCAGAAGGTTGCAGCCGGAAAATACACTGTTCAGGTCGGTGCGTTTGCCAACCGACTCAACCGGGAGGAGGCTGCTGAACAGGTTCGCGCCTTGGGTTTCACGCCCGTCGTGACCCCTGTGGTTAAAACCATGCCGATGGTGCGGCTTTTGATCGGCGTATTCGATCCCGTTGAGGCCAAAGGGCGGGTCAGGGACTTGGCAGAGGCGGCGCCCGATGCTTTTTACCTGCGTCGCGGAGATTCCTATGCCGTTTATGCCGCCTCCTTTTATGACCTGGAAAAAGCGCGGGCCCTGGAGGCGGACCTGCGCCAAAGAGGGATCACCGTTACCGAAGAACCGGCGGAAGTCGAGATCACCCTGTCCCGCCTGAGTTTCGGCGTATTTTCTGACCGAAAGTCGGCTGAATCGGCTATTTCCAAGGCCCGTTCGGCCGGGCTTGAAGCCCAGTTGGTGATCCGGCAATGATGGCAGTTGTTTATGAAACAAAGTAACAATTTACGTCTTAAGGTCTCTGCGGTTGTCGCCCGACTGATCAGGGAGGGGAGTCGCGAGGAGCGTCTCAATGCCGCCCGTGGCCAGGGTGAATTGCAGGGGCCGGACCTGGTGACCTCCCTGCTGTTTCTGATTCATGGCAAGGACCGGGAGTGCCGCATCGAGGCCCTGAAGACCCTTAAATGTATCGATGCTGAATCTCTGCTGCCTCTGGTCGGTGATTCCGATGTCAGCCCCCGTATCCTCGACCTGATAGCGAAGGTGCGGGTCGAAGACGGGCAGGTCATGAAGCCGCTGCTAAGCAACGGCGCGCTGGCGGTGGAGACCCTGCTGCATGTCGCCCGAACCGCATCTGAGCCGATCCTTTCGCTGCTGGTCGACGATCCCGACCTGCTTGCCTCCGACGCCGCCGTGGTGGCTGCCATTCTCGATAATCCACACGCATCCGAAGAGCTTAAGGGGCTCCTTGGCAGCTCGGATGACACGCCTGGGGGGGCGGATACGAGTGATTCAAGCGGGACAAAAGAAGACGATGATTCGCCCGGAGAGGAGGAGGCGCTCGAGGATGTCGACGAAGAGAATCTGTCCAAATACCAGATGTCCCTCGATCTTCCGGTCGCCGAAAAGATCAAGCTGGCCCTGACCGGAGACAAGGAATGGCGCAGTATCTTGCTCAAGGACGGCAACAAGCTGGTCTGCGGTGCCGTCATGAAAAATCCCCGCATCACCGATGGTGAAGTGCTGGCGGTGGCCAAGAACAAAAGCTCCAGCGATGAACTGATCCGGCTCATTACCCTCAACAATGACTGGATCAAAAACTACGAAATCAAGAAGGCCTTGATCATTCACACCCGCACCCCGCTTCCTAAGGCGCTGCGGTATATGGGCATCCTCTCTGAAAAAGATCTGAAGAACCTGGCCAAGAGCCGGGAAGTCTCTTCGGTGGTGGTCAATAACGCCCGGCGGATGCTGATGGCCAAGGAACAGAAAAAATAACCCGGTATTCTACCGTTTTCAGCAATCAACCTCCCCAGGAGTTTTTATGCGTCAAGGCAGGATCGTAGCTGTTTGTACAAGCCCCGGAAAGGGCGAGCGAAAAAAGAACGTCGGCACAGGCCGGTTGGTCGAAAATTTTGGTATCGAGGGGGACGGGCATGGCGGCGACTGGCACCGTCAGGTCAGCCTGTTGGCCATGGAAAGTATCGAGAAGATGAAGGCCGCCGGGCTCGATGTGGGGCCCGGCGATTTCGCCGAGAACCTGACCACCGAGGGGATCGAACTGTACACCCTGCCGGTCGGAACCCGACTGGAACTGGCCGACGGGGCTTTGCTGGAAGTGACCCAGATCGGAAAAATCTGCCATGATCGCTGCGCCATCTATTACCAGGCCGGTGACTGCGTGATGCCCAAGGAAGGGATCTTTGCCGTGGTGCTGCGTGAGGGCACGGTCAACGTCGGGGACTCGATCACCATCCTCGGCCAGGAGAAACCGAAATGAGCGCCCGGTTTACCATCGGTGTGCTGACCCTTTCGGACAAGGGTGCGCGCGGCGCGCGTGAGGACGAAAGCGGCCGGATTCTTCAGGAAATGGTCGCCCCGCTCGGCGAGGTCATTGAATATAAGGTGATTCCCGACGATGAAGACCTCATCGTCGATACCCTGGTCGAGTGGGTGGACACCAAGAAACTCGACCTGATCCTCACCACCGGGGGGACGGGACTGACCCCGCGGGACATCACCCCCGAGGCGACGGCGCGGGTTCTTGAGCAGCAGATCCCCGGCATGGCTGAGGCGATGCGCATGGCGAGTATGCAGAAGACCCCTCACGCCATGCTGTCTCGGGCACTGGCCGGTGTTCGCCGCAAATCCCTCATCGTCAACCTTCCCGGTTCGCCCAAAGGGGCCCGGGAGAATCTCGAAGTCGTTTTGCCCGCCCTCGAGCATGCCCTGCTCAAGATCAAGGGAGACCCGTCCGACTGCGCCAGGTAGGTTTTTGCGGTAGAATGTAAGGGGCGGAATCACTAATGAACTGAGATGGAGGCCTGCCGTTTAATCCCGTTTTCCGGCAAGGTGTTGTGGAGGTTCACCCCTTGGAATATCTTCAAAACTCCGCGTATTATGAACTGATCGTTTTCTGGCGTCTGCTGCTGGCCGCTCTTCTCGGCGGCCTCATCGGCGTGGAGAGGGAAGTTCACGGGCGCCCTGCCGGGTTCCGCACCCACCTGCTGGTGACGCTCGGAGCGTGCCTGATGATGGTCGTTTCCGAATATTTCGTCATCAAGTACGCCGGCCTCAACAGCGACTCGGTTTTAAGGATCGATCCGGCACGTGTCGCAGCCCAGATCGTTACCGGCATCGGTTTTTTGGGTGCCGGGGCGATTATCAAGGATGGCCATGGCATCAGGGGACTGACGACCGCCGCCTGCCTGTGGGTTTCGGCTGGAATCGGCATGGCGGTGGGGGCGGGCTTTTATTCCGCAGCGCTGCTGGTAACCGTCATCGCTCTTTTCAGCCTGATTTTCCTCAAGCGTTTTGAATTTCGGCTGAAAAAGGATCGCTATCGCAACCTGATCGTCTATTGCCAGCGGAAGGAAGGAATACGCGAGTATATCAGCGACCTGCTGGTCGAGCGGGGAATGAAGGTGGTCGATTTTTCCGTAGAAACCAATATCGTAGCTGGTGAAGCCCGCTACGAATTCGTTGTTACCGAGTGCGGCGACGATTTACGTGTCACCTTCCCCGACCTGCTGGCGGAGATCGAAGGCGTACGCAAGGTTCGCCTGCATTAGGAACCTGTCTGGCCTGCCGATCGGCCCCTATCCCCAACCATTTTCGACAACAGCGCTGTTCTTCGCTCTCCAATCCTCGGGATCTGCCCTCGACCGGCCTGCTCATTGTGACGGTCCCCCAAGATTGACTGGGGCCTAGTGCGAAATAAACCCTACCGCTATCGCGCTCAGAATCCCTCCGCACAGCGAAACGCTCCCTTTCAGGCCGCGGGTTCGGTGAGACTCGGGGATCAGGTCGGAGGCGGCGATATAGATGAACGATCCGGCGGCCAGCGCCATCAGGGCGCCCAATACCGGGTGTGAAACGTTTCGCAGCAGCGTGTAGGTCAGGACCGCGCCGATCGGGGTGGCCACGGCCACTGCCGAGGTGTAGAGGATCGCAACCGGCTTGCGGTAGCCGCAATGAAGTAAAATGGAGAACATCGAAACCCCGGAAGGAATCTTGTGGGTAATGACCGCAAGGGCTGAAATGAGGCCGATGTCCCCATCGATCTCGAAGCCGGTACCGATGATCATGCCGTCGATCAGCGAGTGGAGGCTCATGCCGAAAAAGGCCACCAGCCCCAAGGGGTGCGGGTGCGAGCACGCCTCGTCATGGCTGTTGGGCACATGAATGCTGCTGTGGTGCAGGCTCTCATGGTCGGGATGAAAGGGGAGATGGTGCTCGAGAAAATAGAAAATGACGAATGACACAAGAAGGTAGAGGGTGGCATGGGGGGTCAGTTCCTGCGCTTCGGGCAAAATGTGCAGAAAGCCGATGCCCAGCATCACCCCCGCTGAATAGGAGACCAGGTTGGCGGAGTTGCGGCGGCTCCACTCTTCCTTCAGAATCAGCAGCCCCATTCCGATGAATGTTGCAGCAGCAGCCATTCCTGAAAAAAATATTACACTTGTCCAGCGGTCATCCATTGTTGCTGCCTCCCTGAGATTAAACGTGGGAGCAGTATAGTCAGCTTCAATGCTCAA
This sequence comes from uncultured Desulfuromonadales bacterium, assembly GCA_945787285.1. GTDB lineage: Bacteria > Desulfobacterota > Desulfuromonadia > Desulfuromonadales > Trichloromonadaceae > CALZIC01. The sequence goes on along the minus strand of CALZIC010000117.1, from coordinate 1,023 downwards.
CTCAAGGGGGAAGCGGTAAGAGATTTGTCCCTGATCATTTTTTTTGTATGAAGAGACTTCGATTGGCACCTTTCGACAAGGTTGCCCCATCGCTGGGCCCTCGCCGCGGAGTGGGGCGCTGTCTGCCTGACCATTTCAAATTCACAGTTTGATCCGGAAAGTGGCAGTTTCCTACCAGGAGATGATCTGTGTCAGAGAAAAAAGTTCTGATAGTCGACGATGTCGAACTCTTTTTGGAGCTCGAAAAGACCTTTCTCAAGCGTGAAACGGTTGAACTGCTGGTGGCCCGCTCCGGGTTGCAGGCCTGTCAAATCGTAATGAACGAGCGCCCCGATCTGGTGCTGATGGATCTTTACATGCCTGAAATGAACGGAGACGAGGCCTGTCTTCTGATTAAGTCGAAGACGGAAACAAGGCACATTCCTGTGATTATCGTTACCCAGGGAGGGCACCGCGAAGATTTGGAGCGCTGCCGTGCGGTCGGGTGTGATGACATTATTTTCAAGCCGTTGGACAGAGAGCTCTTTTTGGAGACGGCGAGAAACTACCTCGGGATGGCCGACCGCACGGCCTCCCGGGCCGCGGTCAAGCTGGCTATCGAATATGGAGAGGACCCGGTCGAGACCCTTTCCGATTATTCGGTCAATTTGAGTGCCGGCGGGGTTTTTCTTGAAAGTGAGACGCTTCTGCCGGTCAATACATCGCTATCGCTCGAATTCTATTTGCCCGGTCCCGATGTCACCGTTCGTTGTCATGGGAGGGTGGCCTGGGTCAATTCCGCCGCCCTTGGGAAGCAGCCTCGGCTCCCCAACGGCATGGGAATACAGTTTCTCGACCTGGCGATGGACTATCGATACGCCATTCGCGAATTTATCAAACAGGCGCGTGTTGAGCCCCAGTGGTAGAAGATGATTTTCTAGGAGTCTGTCGGACTTGACGGACCGTAACGAGAAATTGGATGTTCGAGACCAGATTTTCGAGAATTTGAGAGCGAATAGCAGGGCTATTTGTCGAAAAATGTCG
>CALZIC010000116.1 GCA_945787285.1 uncultured Desulfuromonadales bacterium | reverse complement strand
TTCATCAGATTCAGGGAGGCCGAGCCTCCCTGACCCCCAAACGGTCAGGCTGATACCATGCGAATATTCGCCAATTTGTTCCTTGTTCTGTTCCTGGCCGATGCCGGCATTTCCTTCGTCGACGACCTTTTGAGCATCCACTTCGACAACCAAGCGCTCTCTGAACCTCGCAACTATCTAGCCCTGGTCGTTATGGTGCTCTGCGTCCCGCTGTACATTTCCCTGGGGTTCGACCGGCGATTGCCGAAGCGGATCTTTTTACCCCTGGTGTTCTTCATACTCTGGGGCGCCCTGGGCATGTGGCCGCTGACCTCGCTGATAACCAGCGGCCCTTACGCCCTGGTTCCTTCGGCCCTGCAGGTCATGCTCGGCAGCCTGTCCCTGCTCTATCTGCGCATCAGCAGCGGCCAGAGTCCACTGCTGACTCCAAAGAAGTTCAGAACGCCGGCCTTCAGCGCGCGCAACACCCTTTTCTTCATTGCCGGAAACCTGGTCATTTTGCCGCTGCTGCTGGTCTTTTTCGGCTTTTCCGCGCTCGGGACCTACATCGATGACCAGACGGCCGGTTTTGTGCGCCTCGGGCACGACGGGCTCTACATGACCGAACGGGTCTACAGCCTCGATGATAAAACGATCCGGTTGGCCGGTATGGTCCATATCGGTGCCAAGGACTATTATGACGAACTGGCAGCCTCCATTCCTGAGGGCCGCACCATTATCCTTGCCGAAGGGGTCACCGATCAGGACAACCTCCTTAAGTCCAGGTTCAGCTATGGCAAGGTCGCTGAACTCCTGGGTCTTGCCTCTCAGGAAGAGATGCGTTTCGAAGGCCGGGTCATCACTGGCGACGAGATGGGCAACTCAGACCTCCAGCAAAGTACCGGGGGAGGCCCGGATATCGTCAGGGCGGACATCGACATTAGCGACTTTGAACCGCAGACGATTGAATTTATTAACGCCATGGCGAGATTTTTTCTGAACAGCCCGTCTTTTGTCGAGAGCTACATCGCGTTCAACGCCTGGGCGCAAAAACACATGACCCCGGATACTAACGAGGTCATCATGGAAGACATCCTGTTGAAGCGAAACAGGGAAGTCGCCAGGCACCTGGAAAGAGCCCTGCAAAACTACGACAATGTCGTCATTCCCTGGGGAGCCCTGCATATGAAGGGGATCGAAGAGGTGGTTCTGGCAAAGGGTTTCGCCCTGAGCGACAGCCACGAACGCGCCAGCATCGACTTCGGCAAACTGCCTTACGACAAGCTGCTTCAGCGTAAAGAGTCCCGGACCGAAAGCGAAGCCCACTGAAAAAAAAGGGGTGCAGCCGCGCCCGGGGTCGACCAGACCCAAAAGAAGGCACCTGCCGTCTCCACGGAAAACAACAAAAAAGCCAGGCCCGCGCCGAAAGCGGTCCTGGCTTCTCCTTTATAAATCAACGACCACCCACCCGGGTGTGCAGCTCAATCCTCCATCAGGGTCTTGAGCCGGTCGACGATATGACGGCTGATGGGGATGGCGGAGGTGGCCGCCGGAGAGGGTGCGTTGCAGACAGCCAGCGCGCGCCGGGTGCCGGCGAAGAGAAAGTCGCCGACCAGGGCGCCGTCCCGGGTTACCGCCTGGGCCCGAACCCCGGCGGGATAATCCTGCATATCGCTCAGCGTAAGGCTGGGGCAGTATTTGCGCACCTGCCTCAGATACCCGTTTTTATACAAGCTGTTCTTCAGCTCCGCCACGCTAACCCTGAAATGCCTCCGCAGCACCTTGAGCAACCCCGGATAACTGAGCATCTCGAAGGTGTCGCGCAAGCTGATATCGGTCTTTCGGTAGCCCTCGCGCTTGAAGGCCAGTACGGCGTTGGGACCGACGGTCACGGTGCCATCGATCATGCGGGTCAGGTGAACCCCGAGAAACGGCAGCTCCGGGTCGGGGATCGGATAAATCAGGTGCCTGACGATGCGGTTATGCTTTGGAGCGAGCAGAAAGTATTCCCCCCGAAACGGAACGATTTTAAACTCCGGAGCGACCCCCATCATCTCTACCAGGCGATCTGCCATCAACCCGGCGCAGGCCACCAGGTAACGGCCCTCAAAAGATCCTTTTGCGGTCCTCACGCACACCTTGTCAGGCAGCTCCTCGATAGCGGTGACCTCCGCGCCAAAATGGATCTCGCCTCCGGCCTGCCCCACCAGTTCCGTCATCTTGGCGGTGATTTCTGAAAAACTGACGATTCCGGTCGAGGGGACGAAAACCGCACCGACTCCGGCGATGTTCGGTTCCCGCTCTTTGAGCTGCGCTTCGGAAAAAACCTCGATGTCAATGCCATTTTCGGTGCAGCGGGAAATCAGCCCCTGCATCCGCTCCAGTTCCTGCTCATCGGTCGCCACCAGCAGTTTTCCGCACTCTTCAAAAGGGATGCCGTGCTCGCGGCAGAAATCCTTGGTCGCCAGATTCCCTTCCCGGCAGAACCGGGCCTTCAAGCTCCCCGGGGCGTAGTAGACCCCGGCATGAATCACCCCGGAGTTATGCCCGGTCTGGTGGCGGGCCGGACCGTCTTCTTTTTCCAGCACCAGGACCGACTGGCCCGGAAAGCTCTGCTGCAGCTGCCGGGCGGTGGCCATGCCGATAATGCCCGCCCCGATGACGATGAAATCGTATTGCATAACCCAAATCCTTTCATTCGTTATGGGCGCCGTCAGGTTTCTGGCAAACCAGCACGATCTTGTTCTGCGGTTTCAGAGGGGAATAGTTCGCCCGAACGACCGTATAGCCGATGCTTTCGACCAGTTGAACCAGTTGATCCAGGCTGAAGATCTGTTTATGCCGGAACGGTTTGGGAGAATAAAGAGACCCCAGAAGCAGCGGATTGGTCCCCTTGCTGAGGCGATAAGACCATTCGCTGATTTTGTAAACGAAGGAGTCCCTGCAGGGGGTATCGAGAAACAGCCTGCCTCCGGGACGGATCACCCGATAGGCTTCCTTAAGGGTTTCGGTGGGAAAGTTGACATGCTCGAGGACATCCCACAGGGTGACCACGTCGAAAAAGTCGGCGAAGCCTTTCTGCCAGAACGCATCGTCAATGGTCTCGGCGTTCAAAGCGATGTCGAACTTTTTCTGCGCGAATTCCCGAAAGACCCTCTGGGGTTCAATACCATACACCGATGCCCCCTCTTCGGAGAGCAGACTGGAAAATAGTCCGGCGCCGGCACCGATATCCAGGCACTGCGCCTCGGACAACCGGCTGAATTCCTGTACAATACGCAAGTTTTTTCTGAGCTGTTTGCCGTTGGGGATCAGTTTGCCTTCAATAAAGTCCCACGCCTTCTGAGTCAGTGGGCTGTCCGCCTCATCAGGACTTTCCGAGGGCATGGTGTCGAGATGATTGATGTAATGAAATCCGCAGGAGTCACAGGCGTAAACCGTCGAGTCCTTGAGTTTGTAGGTGGGAACACCCGATTTTTCAGTACACAGCTTGCATCGGCTGAAATCGTACACGTATATTATGCTCCTGTTGCCGGTCTGTTCACCCCGGATCCGCAAGACCGGGACGGGTCGGGGTTCAACTGAAGGTCCCTCAAATTTAACCTGTCCTCCCCAACCGAAAAGTGTTCGATGATGAGGCAACCTTAAACGGAGACCACTCATACTTCAAGCATTTTGAACCCTCGCAAAAAAGTGTTTGCTTTTTGATGAAAGTCCGTGTTAGGGTTACGAATCTTAATTTAGCTTGTGTAAATTTGATTGTCCGTTAGATTGACAAGGTGTCAATCGGGAGCAAAAACTTGGCCCCCCGGGGCTGCGTTTTTAAATTTCGACAACGATCCACATTTGCACAACAGTAAAGTCTCCCCAGCGGAGACATGGAGCAAAGAACATGGCAGAAGGTACCGTAAAGTGGTTTAACGACGCAAAAGGTTTTGGTTTTATCGAGCAGGACAATGGACCCGATGTGTTCGTTCATTTTTCTGAAATACAGGGCGAAGGCTTCAAATCCCTCGCCGAGGGCGACCGCGTAAGCTTCGAGGTCACCCAGGGCCAGAAAGGTCCTCAGTCGACCAACGTACGTAGAATCTAATCAGATCTACCTACAGTCAGACAAAAAAAAGTCCCGCGGAATACCGCGGGGCTTTTTTTTGTCTGAAATATGGAGGGAAAATCCGGTTCAGAACGGTCTGGAGGGATGCAAAGACACAAATTAAAGGTACAATTGAAAGGTGGTTTTATCCCGAACAAAAGGGGCATGACATGAACGATCGTGAATTATTCTGGGGTGTTTCCGACCAGGTCCAGCGTCTTGAAGAACTGCTCAGCTGCGATCCGCAGCACAAGGACCTGCCGTTGAGGCGGGACGTCCGCTCCCTTGGGAAGCTGCTCGGAACGGTCATCAGAGAACAGGCCGGCCAGCAACTCTTCGAGACCGAGGAACAACTGCGACAGATGGCGATCCGCCACCGCGAGTTGCAGGACGCCGACGAAACCTCGCGATCAGCTGAAACCGCCGAAGAGGAACTGGAGCGCGAAGCGGTCAAGCTGATTGCCTCGATGAGCAACAGCGAGGCTTACCAGATCACCAAAGCGTTCGCCACCTTTTTCGAATTGACCAACCTGGCCGAAACCAACCACCTGAAGCGCCGCAGCCGTGCCGCACACGCCCGCCGGGCACCTGACAAACCCGGCTCGCTGCGCGCCACCCTTCAGCGCATGCACGACAGGGGCCTCGATCATCGCCAGGCCCTCGACTCGCTGAATCAGATCGAGGTAGTGCCGGTCTTCACCGCTCATCCTACCGAGGTGGCCCGGCGCGTAGTCCTTTACAAGAGGCGCCGCATCGCCTCGCACCTGAGCCGACTCGACCAGCTGCCCCTCGCCGATGCCGATGCCGCCACCTGCCAACAAGGGATCCTCGCCGAAATCACAGCGCTCTGGCAGTCGGACGAGGTGCGACGACAGAAACCGACGGTCGGGGATGAGATCTCCATGGGCCTCGACCATTACTCGGTGGCCCTCATTCCCGCCATTGCCCCCTTTTATAGCGAAATCATCGAGGCGTTCCGCGAAGTCTATCGGGTCGACCTCGACCCGACCGATCTGCCGAGAATGGTGCGATTCGGTTCGTGGATCGGGGGGGACCGCGACGGCAACCCCTTCGTCACCCCCTCATCGACCCACGACGCTCTGGATAAAGCCCGCACCCTGATCATCAGCCACTATCTGGACACCATCGAGCAACTGCGCCGGCTGCTGACCCCCTCGGCCTATCGCATCGGTGTTTCCCCTGCGCTGGAGGAGGCTTTGCTCCGTTACGCCGCGCAGTTACCCGAGGCGGCCCGGGAAGCGGATGAGCTGCCGGAATGCGAGCTTTACCGGCGCTTTTTAACCATCATCCGTTATCGCCTGCGTCACACCCTCAAAAAGAGCACCGCCTCCCAGGGGTATGCCGGCGCGGACGAATTTTTAGAGGATATCGAACTGCTCGCAAGCAACCTGGCTGCCCAAGGGGGGAAGCACCTCGCCCGGCAGCTGGTCGAGCCGCTGCTGCGCAACATCGCAACATTCGGTTTTCACCTGCATACCATCGACATCCGCCAGCACGCCAAGGTCCATGCCCTCGCCGTTGCAGAACTGGCCGCAGGAGCCGAACCTGGCCACCAGCTTCCCTCCCCCCCCTCGGAGCAAACGGGCCAATTTCTCGAAACCCTGCGGGCCATCGCCCGGCTGAAATCCGAATTTCCCCCCGAAGCGATTCGCAGCTACGTGATCAGCGGCGCCTCGAAGGTGGAAGATGTCTTTTCCCTGATCTGGCTGATGGAGCTGTCGGGTATTTCGGTGGCAGGAGAAACCAACCCGGGGGATCCGGGCGTGATGCCCGTACCGCTGTTCGAGTCGATCGAGGATCTGCGCAACGCCCCGCAAATATGCCGCACCCTCTGGGCCAGCGAGGCCTACGCCCCCTACCTCGATTCCTGGGGCCGCTGGCAGGAGGTGATGCTCGGCTATTCCGACTCCAACAAGGACGGCGGCATGCTGACCAGCACCTGGGAGATCTACAAAGCCCACCGCCAACTGCATGTGGTGGCCGAGGAGTGCAACGTGAAGCTGCGGCTTTTCCATGGCCGCGGCGGCACGGTAGGGCGCGGCGGGGGCCCGACCCACCGGGCCATCATCTCCCAGCCTTCAGGGGCTTTTACCGGAGCCTTCAAGCTCACCGAGCAGGGCGAAGTGATCAACTTCAAGTATTCCGACCCCGCCCTGGCGCAGCGCAATTTCGAGCTGATGGTCGCCGCCTCCCTCGAGGCCCTGACCCGCACCGGCCTGGTCGAATCGTCCCCGGATCCCGCCTGGCAGGAGGCGATGGAGGAGATGTCGGCGATCGCCTTCGCCCGCTACCGCGAGCGCATCGCCGACAACCCCGACATCCTCCCTTACTTCGAGCAGGCCACCCCGGTGCTCGAGTTCGACCTGGCCAAGATCGGCTCACGCCCGGCCCGGCGCCGCCAGAACCAGGGGCTCGATGACCTGCGGGCCATTCCCTGGGGGTTCGGCTGGATTCAAAGCCGACTGCTGATCCCGGCCTGGTTCGGCATCGGTACCGCCTTCGAAACCTTCGCCTCCCGTGGAGAGGCCGAGAGAAAGCTGCTGCGCACCATGATGCGGCGCTTCCCAATCTTTTTCGATATGGTTCGAAACGTGGAAATGGCCCTGGCCAAGGTCGATTTGCCCCTGGCACGCCGCTATGCCGACCTGGTCTCCGATGACACCCTGCGCCATCGCGTATTGGACATGCTGGTCGACGAATACGACCGCACCCGCGCCATGATCCTCGAGGTCACCGGCCAGAAACACCTCCTTCAGACCAACCCCGACCTGGCCCATTCCCTGCGCCTGCGCAATCCCTACGTCGACCCCATGAGCCTGATCCAGATCGAACTGCTGCGCCGCAAACGCCAGGGAAAGGGAGACAGCGAACTCGACCACGTCCTCGCCGCCACCATCAACGGCATTGCCGCCGGCTTGCGCAATACCGGGTGATCCTGGCCTACTCTACCAGCAGGGAAAAATTCTCTTCGATATTCTCAGGCACGGTCGCTGCACGGTAGCGGACGATGCCTCTGCGGTCGAGAATGATCACCGTCGGGGTGCCATAGACGCCGTAGGTTCGTGTCATTCGGCTGCCTTCATCGAAGACTAGGGGATATTTGATGTGGTATTTGTCCCGGTAGGCGTTCATCCTGCGGAGCGAATCGTTCACGGCAACGTTTACAGCGATAACCGACAGCCCTCGTCCACTGAAATCCTCCACCACTTTTTCGATCTGAGGAATTTCCTTAGTACAGTAATCGCACCAGGTCGCCCAGAAAACAACCATCAGCGGCCCCTTGTCGCGGAAGTCGGAAAGACTCAGGGCGCTCCCGTCACCGGCGACCAGGTTGAAATCGGGAGCCGGTTCACCGACATTCACGGCCAACCCCGATGCGACAGAGCAGAAGAACAGGGTGATCGCTATGGAAACTATCCTTAACATGATGCAGCCTTTCAGAATAACAACTGTCCCATCCTGATGAGGAAGTACTCTCCCAGCCCGATCATCAACAAC
>CALZIC010000115.1 GCA_945787285.1 uncultured Desulfuromonadales bacterium | reverse complement strand
GCAGGTGATGCCGAGAGGATCGGTCTTGCTCGGGCGGGTCGAGGGCGAATGCATGATCTTCAGGTAGCCGTTGCGGAGGAAATCGCCGGAGCCGCCGAGGCCGTTGATCATGCGCGTGCCGCCTACCAGGGTGGAGTTGGCGTGGGCGTAGATGTCAAACTCGACCGGAGTGTTCATGGCGATACACCCGAGACGGCGGATCGGCTCGGGAGCGTTGGAGATCGACAGGGGGCGCAGGATAATCTTGTCGGCGTACTTGTCCCAATTGTCGAAGAAGCGGGGGAAGCCTGGATCCTCAGAGAGGGAGAGAGAGCAGGCCGAGGCGAAGTCGAGCTTGCCCGAGTCGAACAGGTCGAGCATGGTGTCCTGCAGAACCTCGGTATAGACGGTCAGGTTGGAGAAAGGCCCCTTGGCCAGACCGCCGACCACGGCGTTGGCGATGGAGCCGACCCCCGACTGGAGGGGAAGCAGGTTCTCGGGCAGACGGCCTTTTTTAACCTCATTGCCCAAAAAGTCCATAATGTGGTCGGCAATGGCCTCGGAGCTCTCGTCCATATCGGAGAAAGCGCGGCCCTTGTCGCGGTGCTTCGATTCGACCACGGCAACGACCTTGTCCGGGTCGCAGGGAACGTAGGGGGTCCCCATGCGATCGCTGGCCTTGGTGATGCTGAAAGGCTGGCGATTGGGCGGCTTGGCGGCCATGACGATGTCGTGCATCCCTTCGAAGGAAGGCTGCCCGGTGTTGACCTCGAGGATGATCTTGTCGGCGATCATCATCAGTTCGGGCACCACGCCGCAGGAGGAGGTCAGCGCCAGGCTGCCGTCCTCGGTAATGGCCGAGACTTCAATAATGGCGACGTCTATGCGGCCGTTTTCGGTATAGAATCCGTAGCCGAGGTCCTGCGCAAAGAGCCCGAGGTGCTTGTCACCCATGCGGATGCGACCTTCGTTGATCCCCTTGGCAATGTTCTTGCCGGTCTGGTAGGGCCAGCGGCGGTCGATCATGTCGAGGCTCGCCCAGCGGTCCTCGGTTTCGGCCCCGGCAGAGGCGCCGACAAAGAGGTTGAACTTCATTTTGCCCTGCAGGTTGTTCTTTTCGACATGGTCGGCCAGGGCGATGGGAACCGCTTTGGGGTATCCGGCAGGTGTAAAGCCGGACCAGCCGAGGTTCATCCCCGGCTTGAAAAACTGCAGGGTTTGCTCGGGCGACATGACTTTCTCGAGCAGGGACTTGCGGCGAACACGACTCTCCAGATTATCCATTTCATTCTCCCTTCGGGTTATGTTTCCGGGAGGATGTCCCTATGACACCTTTTTTCCCGGCATACGAAACAAGGTTGACTGATGGAATCGGCTACGGTTTTTCGCCTGAAAAGCTAACTTCTCTTCGCCGGCCGACATGGAGGCGGGCTGGCGACACAAAGCTTTCCGGATAATTCACGCTGAAAGAACAGCAAAGGATATACCAATGTTTTATTTTTATTTAATTTTCTCAAATATCGTTATATTCAGGGAGTTTTCTCCCTTTCAGACATGTCGTGAAGAGCCGGAATCGGCAGCCCTTCTTTCGCAAAATTGCAAATAAGCCGGCCCTGCAGGCGGAGTAAAACCCGTAAAAGAGGACTCTCCGAACACCCATTTGTTGCCTGTAGCCAATTAGTTGTATAAAATTAACGAAATGCAATCTAGCACTTTTTGCGCAATTGCAAAACACTTTTATTTTTGCGAAGGTAAAAATACCCACTTATCTCCCCCCTGCCCTTCCGCCGAGTTCACGAACATCCTGTTCATCTGGAGTAAAGTAGTGGTAATATCATAGAGTTATTTTTCTTACCTGGATTTGTGGGTTCGGGCTGGGAAAAGAATGTGAGTACTTGGCCTGAACAGGTGATTCGAAAAGTCCGGGTCGAACCCAAAGGTTCGTCGGTGATTTTTTGAACGCTTAGGAATCTGTCGGAATTATCGGGAATCTGGGCCGATCAGCATGGTTCGCAGTAGGTTCATGCCTAAGTCCGATAGGTTCCTATGCAGGTCGATGACTTGCGTTATGGCCCGGTCGGATCTCACAGATTCAGGTCCTTGAAAGGACTTCTCCCTTGGAATTTCGCTGGCGATTCGGCTCCTACCGCGAAAACCTGATTGCCCTGCTGATCATCGCCATCCTGATCGGGCTGGCAACAGGCTATCTGGCCGTAGGGTTTCGCTACCTGCTGCTCTACGCCACCTCCTTCTTCTGGCAGGACCCCTTCGACGTGGTCGGGGCCGCACAGAGCTTTCCCTGGTACCTGGTGATCGCCATCCCGGTGGTCGGCGGTCTGCTGATCGGCCCGATCGTCTCGATCTGGGCCCCGGAAACCCGCGGCGCCGGAGTTCCGGAGGTGATCGAGGCGGTGGTCGCCCACGAGGGCCGCATCCGACACCGCACCACCCTTTTCAAGCTCGCCTCCACCGTCATCTCCATCGGTTCGGGCGCCTCGGTCGGTCGCGAAGGCCCCATCGTCCATATGGGCTCCTCAGTCGGCTCTTCGATTGCCCAACTGATCGGCCTGTCGCCCGAATGGCGGCGGGTCTTCCTCGCCTGCGGGGCCGCCGCCGGCATCGCCGCCACCTTCAACGCGCCGATGGCCGGAATGCTCTTTGCCGCTGAAATCATCCTGGTCGATTTCCAGGTCGCCTACTTAAGTCATATCGCCATTTCTTCGGTTACCGCGACCGTTATCTCCCATCATTTTCTCGGCAGTCTTCCGGCCTTCGAGGTGCCCGTCTACGAACTGGTCAGCTATTGGGAGATTCCCCTCTACGGCCTGCTCGGCATTCTCGCCGGTGCGCTGTCGGTGCTGTTTATCAAATCGGTATCGGGGGTCGAAGACCAGTTCGACCGCTTCAGCGTACCGCTGTGGCTGCGCCCGGCGGTCGGCGGCTTTCTGGTCGGGATTATCGCGGTCGGCTTTCCCCATGTACTGGGGGTCGGCTACAGTTCGATCAACCTGGTGCTGACCGCCCAGGCGGCAGCCGGGCTGATGGCAATTATCATGGTTCTGAAACTTGCGGCCACGGCGATCAGCGCCGGAGCCGGCTTTTCCGGAGGAATTTTCGCCCCTTCCCTGGTCATGGGGGGGCTGCTCGGCGGCCTGTTCGGCAGCGCGGTGCACACCCTCTGGCCCGATATCACCGCGACCTTTCCGGTGTACGGACTGGTCGGCATGGGCGCCCTGGTGGCCGGGACGACCCTGGCTCCGATCACCGCCATTTTCACCATCTTCGAACTGACCTACAATTTCGAGATCATCCTGCCCCTGATGACCTGCTGCATCACCAGCCTGGTCACGGCGCAGAAACTGTACGGCTATTCGATCTACGAAACCAAGCTGCTGCGCAAGGGTATTCGCATGATCCGCGGCCACGACGTCAACCTGCTGCGCTCGATGCGGGTCGGCGAGTACATGGACCGCAAATTCGAATCGGTACGGGAGGACACCCGTCTCGGCGAACTGATCGTCACAGCCCAGAACAGCCCCTACCCCCACTTTCCGGTGCTGAACGCCGACAAGGAACTGGTCGGGATGGTTTCGCTGAGGGATTTAAAGGAGGTGTTGGTTGAAATGGGGGATCTGTGCGAGCTGGTGGTGGCCTCGGAAATCATGTCGCGGGAGGTGTTGACGATCACCCCACAGGATAATTTCGAAACCGCCTTTGAAGTCTTCGAAGGCCGTTCTTTTTCGACCCTGCCGGTGGTCGACTCCAAGCGGGGAAAACGGGTGCTGGGGATTCTGAAAAAGAGCACCCTGCTTCTGGCCTACAACCAGAAGGTCCTCAAGACCGATGTTTTCGCAAAAGATGAAAATGGGGTGGGAAACGGAAAGGGGAATTAAAAAGAGGTGCCCAGGAGGCTGTCGGACTTGACGGGCCGAAGTGAAAAATCGGATGGTCGAGACCAGATTTTCGGGGATTTGAGAGCGAATAGCAGGGCTATTTGTCGAAAATCGTCGGAGATATGGGCCGATCACTCGATTTTGCAGCCGGCTCATGTTAAGTCCGACAGCCTCCTAGGCGGCTACTGGGCGGGAGTCCAGGTTTTGCTCTGCCAGTCAAAATGCTCACGCGGGCCGAAGTTGTCCTTGTAGGCAAGGGATTGGCACCCCGAGACCGAATAGCCAACTCGTCGCCGAGGTAGACCTCGCTCTGCAAGGCGGGGCAGGAGGCGACATAGAAATTGAGCAGAAACTCTTCGACGTCGCAGCTCTGTCCCATACGCTCAACCGTATGATTCTCGTAGATGGCGTAAATGCGATCGGTCAGCTTCAACGGACCGAATTTCACCGTCAGCTCACTGCCCTTTTTCAAGACACGGCGCTGACTGCGTGAAGGGACAAAGTCCTCGGTCAGAACCCTTAATGGGGTGCAGCTGGAGCACTCGGGGCAGGCCGGCCGAAAGTAGTACAGGCCGAACTTGCGCCACCCCGTGGCCAGGTAGCCGGAAACCTCTTCGGCGGTCAGCTTGCCCGCCAGAAAATACTCGTAGCGTTTATCCCTGCCGTCAAGGTAAGGACAAGGAGTATTTTCTTCAATTTGTGGAGGCTGAATTAGCTGCATCGGTGTATAATGTCCGTTGCTGAAGATGGCTTTTGACCGCACCGGCCCATCGCCGGACCGCGCAAACTGTCAACTCTGTTGCGAGTGAGCATGGCACAGGGCTTCCGTTGCCGTCAACGGATAAAATATAATTGGGATACGCGATTCATTAAGGAGGGAAAAAATCGGTGGCCTTTAAACTACTCTACTGGCATTGGCTGGCATTTGGCATGCTCCTGATCCTTGCGGAGATCTTTATTCCGAGCTTCACCATTTTCTGGTTCGGGCTCGGCGCGATGGTTGTCGCCCTGGTCCTGCTCATCGGTGAAGACCTGCCGCTGAGCTGGCAGCTCTTTATCTGGGCGATGGCTTCCTGCACTTTTACCGTTCTCTGGTTCCGCTACTTGCGGCCGCGAATGATCGACCGCACCAAGGCGGGCCTGTCGCGCGAGGCCGCCCTGGGAGAGACCGGACAGGTGATCCGCATGCCCGAAGAGGGCAATCGCGGTATGGTCCGCTTCTCCACCCCTCTGCTTGGCAGCGACGAGTGGCAGTTTATCTGCGATGTCGAGGTTACGGTCGGCGATCGGGTCATGGTCCGAGAGGTTTCCGGCAACACCCTTATTGTTGCAAAAAAATCATGATTTCATTTCGTTTCATTTCATTCCATCTCTAGGAGGCGTAAACATGGCAGGGATCATCGTCGTATCCATTTTTCTGGTACTGGTCATCGTAACCATTTCTCTCGGGGTGCGCATCGTGCCCCAAGGCAACAAACACGTGGTACAGCGCCTTGGCAAGTACCACAGCACCCTCGCTCCGGGCCTGAACATCATCATCCCCTACATCGACACGGTGGCATTTAAGGTCACCACCAGGGACATCGTCCTCGACATCCCCTCGCAGGAAGTCATCACCCGGGACAATGCCGTCATCATCGCCAATGCCGTGGCCTACATCAACATCGTCTCCCCCGAAAAAGCGGTCTACGGCGTCGAGGACTACCGCCTGGCGATTCAGAACCTGGTGCAGACCTCGCTGCGTTCCATCGTCGGCGAAATGGACCTCGACGACGCCCTGTCCTCCCGCGACCAGATCAAGGCCAAGCTCAAGGCGGGCATCTCGGACGACATTTCCGACTGGGGCATCACCATGAAGACGGTGGAGATCCAGGACATCAACCCGTCAATGACCATGCAGTCGGCGATGGAAGAGCAGGCGGCGGCCGAGCGTGGACGCCGGGCCACGGTCACCCGGGCCGAAGGGGAGAAAGCGGCCGCCATCCTGGAGGCCGACGGGCGGCTCGAGGCCTCCAGGCGCGACGCCCAGGCCAAGGTCGTTCTGGCCGAGGCGAGCAAGCAGGCGATCCAGAAGGTCACCGATGCCATACAGAACAACGAACTGCCGGTCACCTACATCCTCGGCGAACGCTACATCGAAGCGGTCAAAAACGTCTCGACCTCGCCCAACGCCAAGATCGTGCTGCTGCCCGCGGATATTCCGGCGGCAGTGCGGGGCCTGATGAGCAACCTGGGAAAATAGGGAAACAGGCGGACAATGGCACCTAAACTATTAATATTAGGATACCCTTCTTGTATGCGACGGCAATCTGAGATAAGATTATCGGTGCTGTCGCCACTGCCGCAAGGCGCGCGGTGAGGGCTCCAGTCAACACAGGGCGCGAGACGAGGGTCGCAACAGAGGTCGCAACGTGGACAAATGGGAGATGCTCTGCAAACGATGCGGGGAGTGCTGTTTTGAGAAGTGGGTCGAAGAGGACGGTGAGATTCACCCCACAGCCATCCCCTGTCGTTACCTCGATATCATCACCCGCGAATGCAAGGTCTATCACAAGCGCTTTGAGGTCGGTGAGGGGTGCGTGAAACTGACCCCCGAAGTGGTCTCTGCTGTCGAGTGGCTTCCGCCGGACTGCGCCTACGTGGCGAACCTCAAGAAAACCGAACCGATATGACAAACGATGCGCTGAAACAACAAAAGCACTTCATCAATCTCCCCGTCGGGAGGAGGAACCTATGACGCAAATGAAATTCGTTGGTGGAATCTGGCTCTGTCTTGTTCTGTTGTGCAGCACCCTGGCCTGTTCGGCTGAACAGCCCTCCGCGCAGCCCGATGTGGCCAAGATTCTCGATCGGGACTACCCCAAGCTCAAATACGAGGCCATCCACCCCTCCCCGGTCAAGGGGCTGTATGAAGTCCTTTCCGGAAACCGCATCTACTACTTCGCCCCGGAAACGAGTCACCTTCTGGTGGGCGATCTGTGGAACAAGGACGGCGTCAATCTGAGCAAGAACCGTCTCGGCGATATCATGGGAGAGCGCATCAAGGATCTCGACCTCGACAAGGCACTTAAAATCGGCGACGGCAAGAACATCGTCATCGAGGTCACCGACCCCGACTGCCCCTTCTGCCGCAAGGGATCGGCCTTCTTCTCCTCGCGCACCGACACCACCCGGTACATCTTCTTCCTGCCGTTGAAGATGCACCCCAATGCCGAAAAGAAATCGCGCTACATCCTTTCATCCGAAGACCCCGCCGAGGCCTACGAAGAGGCCATGAGCGGCAAGTTCGACAAGGACCCCGTACCCGAGTACAAGGACAACGGGCTGCTCGACTACCACAAAAAGGCCACCGACATCCTCGGTGTCAAGGGCACCCCGAACTACTGGGTAAACGGCACCTACGTCTCGGGCGCCAACCTTAAGTCAATCGAGAAACTGCTGAAGTAACCCCACGACTGCAGGGCTGGCCCATTGCCCTTCAGCCGAACAATCCGCCGAAGGTCTCCACGACATGCCGGAAACCTCCAGAAAAAAAGCCTGGTTCGGATGGTGCATGTACGACTGGGCCAACTCTGCCTTTGCCACGGTGGTTCTGGCCGCCGTTCTGCCGGTCTACTTCGTCTCCCTGGTCCCTCCCGAAGGGGCCAGGGTTTCGTTTTTCGGCCTGACCCGCACCATGCCCGCATCGGCCCTGTGGGGCTATGCGATCTCGATTTCGATGGGCCTGGTCGCCCTGGGAGCGCCCTATCTCGGCAGCTTGGCCGACCACGGAAAATGCCGGCGCTCGCTGCTGATTTTTTTCGGTCTGACCGGCGCCGCGGCCACCACCCTGCTCTACCTGGCCGGCCCCGGCCAGTATCTGCTGGCGATCCTCCTTTTCATTCTTGCCAACGTCGGCTTTGCCGGCGGCAATATCTTTTACAACGCTTTTCTCCCCGCCCTGGCGCAGGGGCCCGAACTCGACCGCCTCTCGGCCCGCGGCTTCGCCTACGGCTACATCGGCGGCGGACTGATGCTGCTGCTGGCGTTCGGCATGATTCAGTTTTTCGACACCTTCGGATTCGCCGACCGCGGCGCTGCGACACGCTTCGGCTTCCTGATGACCGGCCTGTGGTGGGCCCTTTTCGCCCTGCCCAGCTATGCCTTTCTCAGTGAAAAGAGCTTCGCCCCCGGCGACTCTGCATCGCCGAAGGGGATGCGGGGCTACCTGCAGACGTTCGCGCACATCCGCCGCTATCCCGACCTGCTCAAGTTTCTAATTGCCTTTCTCTTCTACAACGACGGCATCCAGACCATCATTGTCGTCTCGGCCATATTCGCCCGCGAAGAACTCGGACTCTCCCAGGGGTCGATCCTCGGCTGCTTTCTGATGATCCAGTTTCTGGCCATGCCCGGCGCCCTGCTCTTCGGCCGGATCGCCGAAAAAGGCGGGGCCAAGCGCTCGGTGCTGATCACCTTGGTCCTCTTTATCCTGGTATCGGTTTACGCCTTTTTCATGCAGCAGGACTGGGAGTTCTGGGCCTTAGGACTGGTCGTCGCCCTGATCCTCGGCGGCAGCCAGGCGATCAGCCGCTCCCTCTTCGCCTCGCTGGTTCCCCCGGGAAAGAACGCCGAATTTTTCGGTTTCTACGCCATCAGCGGAAAATTCGCCTCCATCTTCGGCCCCCTGATCTTCGCCCTGATCGCCGACCTCACCGGGTCCTCCCGCCTGTCGATTCTCGCCCTGAGCGCCTTTTTCCTGGTCGGCATCGCGATTCTTGCCTTTGTCGATGTCGAACGGGGGAGGGCAGCGGCACTGGAATAATCCCGGATCAAGAGCCCCTTCCAAACCCCGTGCCTTTTCCACCCTCGATCCATTCCGGCCCCAAAACCCTATGAAGCCGCTGCCATGCGACTATCCCAGCACCAGACGTTACGCATCCGCGGGCGCCACCTGCCCGGCCACCTTGGCCCGGTAATGGCTAACCGCGGTGCGCAGTGCGCCGGCAGCCAGGTTCGAGCAGTGCATCTTCTCCTCCGGCAATCCATCCAGGGCTTCGGCAATGCTCTGTTCGGTGATAAAGGACAGGACATCATCCAGGCTCCTGCCCATGGCCATTTCGCTGGCCACCGAAGAGGTGGCGATCGCCGCACCGCAGCCGTAGATCTTGTACTTGATGTCCTTGATCGCCTCGTTCTCGATCTTGAGAAAAATCAGCAGTCCGTCGCCGCAACTCGGGTCACCGGCCTGAACGACCACGTTGGCATCATCAATGCTTCCCACGTTGCGCGGATTGGCAAAATGGTCCATTACTTTCTTGGAATACATAACGCGCCTCTCTATGCCTGCAACTCCGGTTCAGGCAGAGCTTGGGGTCCGAAGACCTGATCGGTTAATTGGACATACCAGGCCGCAGACTTCACCTGGATGATAGAGACAAGGCTGATCACCAACGCCGCCAGGGGGGCTCTCTCCCAGCACTAGACTCTGTCCTTGGAATCCTGTCGAGGGTCTGGACCTGTGCATTTGCCCTCCCCCCGTGGCCGATGCTGTCCAAGACCAAGCCCTCGACCTGCCCTCAGACCTCGGCCCGGACCTCTGCCCCGCCTTGGTCCTGGCGGGGCCCCAATACCGGCATGTTGTGCCAATCCGGAGCATTTCCCGAATCCACCACCGGTGGTTGGTCCTTTTCCTCTGGGTCCTTTTCTGTCAAAACCGGGAATGATAAATCTCCTTTCATCGGTTGTTTGGTTAGCCCTTTTGCGCTGAAGGCTGTCTCCTGGGCAATGTCCCTTTCGATCCAGTTTTGCAGGATCGCTGCAACCTCGCCCCGAAATCCCCACACCACCCATAGCCCTTCGGCATAAAGTGCCGTCTGAAAGCGGGGATGGATGCCGCCACACAACACCCCCGAAACTCCGGCGGTCTTTAGCCAGCGAACCAGCTGGGGTTGGGACAACGGCTCCCAGCTTAGGCGCTGCAAGCTGTGCATGGTTCGGAAGCCCCGGTCGACATCAACGAAAACAAAATCCCGGGCCAGGCCGAAACGCGGCAACACCCGATCTCCATAGCAGGGAACGGCTATTCGAAATTTGATGTCGATTTTCCCCTTCGGCTTCATGCCCTTTAGTATTCCAAGGAACATGCCGAGCATGCCAAGGCGACTCGACAAAACTTAAATAGCTTGTATTTTAGGAGACTTGTACAAGTGAACAGGGGGACGGAAGGAGGGGGGAGAAAACAAAGAATGGCGTTGCAATTGCAACATCAAAAACAAAAAAACAGGCTCCCGATTCAGGAAGCCCGGGGACCTGTCAGCCACAGCGACCGCTGCAAAGGGAAATGCAACAAACGAAACAATTGCAACACGTACAACACTCGCAGGATCTTATGCCAAATTCACCTGCTTGAGCCAGCGCCACAGCGTGGTGCGATTCACCCCGAGTTCCTGGGCGGCCAGGGTGCGGTTGCCCCTATGGCGCCCCAGCACCTCTTGAAGATGCTCGGCAGTGGGCCGTTTCCTGGAGAACAGAGGAGGGGCTTGGGATGCAGAACCGATGGCCAGATCGGTAGGCAGCAATTCGTCACCGATCGTTTCCTCGCGACATAAAATCAGGGACCGTTCGACGAGGTTTAGAAGTTCCCTCACATTTCCCGGGTAGGTATGACCGAGCAAGAGAGCCAGGGCCTCCGAGGAAAACCCACGGATTTTTTTGCCATAAGTCCGATTGAACCGGTCAAGGGCGATTTCCAGCAGCAGCGGGATATCCTCGGTGCGCTGCCGCAAAGGGGGGATTTTTAAATTGACAACGTTAATCCGGAAAAAGAGATCGCGGCGAAAACTCCCCTCTTCCACCATCGCCTGGAGGTCACGATGGGTCGCGGCCAGAAAACGCACATCCGCCTTGAGTGGCCGTTTGGCCCCCAGGGGCTGGTATTCGCGGTTCTCCAGCACCCGCAGCAGCTTGACCTGCAGGGACAGGGGAAGATCGCCGATCTCGTCCAGAAACAGGGTCCCCTTTTCGGCCTGCTGCAGCCGCCCTGGCCGATCTTCAACCGCTCCGGTATAAGCACCGCGCTTGGCCCCGAAAATTTCCGCCTCGAGCAAGGGTTCAGGGAGTGCACCGCAATTGACCACCACCAGGGGACCGTCTCGGCGGGAACTCAGATCATGCACCGCCCGGGCGAAAAGTTCCTTGCCGGTGCCGCTTTCTCCCTGCAGCAGCACCGTCGCCTCGCTCGCGGCCACATCGGGAAGCACGTCAAAAAGGCGCCGCATCTCGGGATTTCGGCTCACCAGGTCATGGAAGGAATACTTTTGGGCCACTTCCTGCTTCAGGGCTTTGATCTGAGACAGGTCCCGAAATGTTTCCACCCCGCCGACTGGATTTCCCTCGGCGTCACGGAGTACCGAGGCGCTTGCCGATATGGGCACCTCCCGGTTGTTCTTGTCGAGGATATCGACTTCCCGGTTCACTACATCGCAGTCGGTGGCCAGAGCTTCCCGCAAAGGGCAATCGGTAAAGCAGATATTGGTGCGAAAGATTTCGCAGCAGCTTTGCCCCATGGCCTCCTCGCGGGAGAAGCCCGTGATGTCCTCCGCAGCCCGGTTAAACCAGGTGATAAGCATCTCTTTATCGACGGTGAAGACACCATCGGCGACGCTGTCGAGAATGGTGGCCAGGTGCTCAAGGTGTCGGCAGGGGTTCTCATTCATAGGCTAAACCGTCAGGTGAGGGGGGACATGACTGTTTATTATGCGATCATTGAACGGACAAAACAACCCATCTGTTGACCGCCGCTAAAGAGTTGCGCTGTGGGACGAGTGTCCTGTTTGGTTAATCGTGTCAGTTTGTTTGGTTAATCGTGTCAGTTAATTCTGAGTCATTTTGGTTGCTGTCAAGGCGCGCCGACGCAGGCCTAGCCTTGCGTTAAGTCAAGGAGGCGCAACGCAGACAGCAGCCAAAAGGGCCTGAATTATACGTTACGATTAACCGCACAGGGCACTAGAGGGGTCTTGCCCCCCTTCCCTGCCAAACGCGCTGCCGGCCCCATTGAAATGACCTGCCCCCGTTAGTCACGATGCCTGCAAACAAAGTAAGGCCCACCCGATAATTGGGGTGGACCTTTTAGGCTATCGAAGTGGCCCCATGGCTGGGTCAGGGTTTTTTGCCGTCACTGGTCGGGGTCGTCGGGGCCTGCATTTTGTCAACTTCCGACTTGAAGGTCTCGAAGTCATACCCCATGCCGTTGAGTACGGTGCTCCAATGCCGCACGTGGGCCGCGGTCGCTACAGCTTCACGGATTTCGGCCTCGGAAGCCCCTGCGGCCCGGGCGTTTTTATTGTGGACATAGACGCAGTAAACGCACGGGATCTGGGCAGCGACCCCCAACGCAATGAGCTCGCGAGTCTTCGCGTCGAGTTGGGCCCCCTTGCCCACGAGCACCCCTTCGGCCTTCAGTTTGGATTCGAGGGCATGCTCGGGAAAGGTGTCCTTATAGAATTTTGGCGGGTCTTGTCCTGAAACGATGGTGGCAAAAAGAGCGAGTGCGGCTGCAAAAACAACGGTCTTCATACGCATCATCTTTCGGTCCTCCGCTTAAGGTTGTCCCCCCCCTGGTTTTGGTCGCCCAGTCTTCAAGTGAACCTTTGAGCCCATCCTGTCCTAAAAAAACCAATGTCTAAAAGCGGCCAGCATGGCAGCGTGTCGAACGGGCTGAACTCCTTTAATCGAAACGTTAGTCCCAACCGCCTTTCCGCTGAACTCAAGGTTTGTGCCTGCGCACACGTACTGATTCAATTAAGCAGGCAGATTGACGGTTGTCAACAATTCGACCAGGCAAGTCAGCAGGGCAATAGATGCAGGCGTTGTTTTAAGCAGGTTTTGCTTTATCTCTTTTTAGGCGGGAATCTAGAAAAGACCAGAAGGGAGCTGCAGGCAGGAAACGATAGACTTGAAATCTTCGGGAAGGGGCGCGGCAACGGTGCAGGCCTCGCCGGTTTCGGGATGAAAAAACGACAGGGACCGGGCGTGCAGCAGGTGCCGCGTTACGGCGATTTGTTTGCCGGCGACAGATACGACTTCGGGCCCGCCGTACAGGGTGTCGCCGAGCAGCGGGAAGCCTGCCCCGGCAAGGTGGGCGCGGATCTGGTGGGTGCGGCCGGTCCTGGGGCGGGCTTCG
>CALZIC010000114.1 GCA_945787285.1 uncultured Desulfuromonadales bacterium | reverse complement strand
GAGGTGATTCGCAGGAGCCTGAGCAGGAGGTAGTCGTGGTTTGGCGATGTCCTGCATGCCAGGTTGGGCGCCGAGAGATATCGAGGGGGATAAGGGGTATGTCGAGGGGGGGCCGGACGGACACCCCTTTAACCCAAATCCGCGAGACCTTGCCGGCAAATAGCGCAAGCCATTGACCTGCCTAAGGGATCAAAAAATCACCGATTAACCTATGGGTGAACCTCAGATTTTTCGAAACCCTTATTCAGACCAAGCACTTACACTCTTTATCCGCCCAGATCCCGCCGATCTGGGTTTAATCGTTGGCCTGCAGCACCGTGCACTTGAGGTATTCGGTTTCAGGGCAGTTCAGCAGTACCGGGTGGTCGTAGGCCTGGCCGCGCATTTCGAGCAGCTGCAGGGTGCGGCCGGCCTTGCGCCCCGCCTGGCGGATGGTCTCGACAAAGGTGTCGCGGTCCATGTGAAAAGAGCAGGTGCAGGTATAGAGGGTGCCTCCCGGGGCGAGAAGCTCCATGGCCCGGCGGTTGATGGTGAGATACCCCTTGATGGCCTCCTTGAGCTTTTTCTTGCTCTTGACAAAGGCCGGGGGGTCGAGCACGATGGTGTCGAACAGACGGTTTTCTTGCTTCATTTCCCGCAACAGGTCAAAAACGTCGGCCTTGACGAACTGGCAGCGTCCCTCAAGGCCGTTGCGACGGACGTTTTCCTCGGCGATCTGAATGGCTCCGCCAGAGATGTCGACACCGGTCACCTCGGAGGCTCCGAAATGGGCGGCGTGCAGCGACCAGCTCCCCGAATAGCAGAACAGGTCAAGCACCCGCTTGCCCTCGACCCGGCCGCGCAGAGCCAGGTGGTTTTCCTTCTGGTCGAGAAAGTGGCCGGTCTTCTGGCCGCCGAGCACATCGACCTTGAAGCGCAGGCCATGTTCGGTCACCTCGAGGTCTTCGGGAACCTGTCCGAAAAGGACCTCGACCTGCTGAGTTAACCCCTCGAGTTCGCGTACGGCGACGTCGTTGCGGGCCACGATGGCGGTGGGCTGGAAGATGTTCTGCAGGGCGGCGACGATTGCTTCCCTGCGATGATCCATCCCCAGGGTGACAACCTGCAGGGAGAGAACCTCGCCGTAGCGGTCGACCACCAGGCCGGGGAGGCCGTCCCCTTCGCCATGGACGATGCGCAGGGCATCGAGGTCTCCGTAGAGAAGGCGCCTGCGCTCGAGGGCCCGCCGGATCTGTTGCTCGAAAAATGCCGCATCGTCAATCGCTTCACGCTGGCGGCTGAGTATACGGGCGGCAATCAGGGACTTGGGGTTGTAATAGGCCGTACCGAGATACTTGCCCCGGTTTGAGCAGACTTCGACGGCGCAGCCGGGTTCGGCCGGACCCTCAATACGTTCGATTTCGTTGCTGAATATCCAGGGGTGGCCTGCCTGGATGCGCCGTTCATGGCCGGAGCGCAGGACCAGGCGGCTCATGCGCAGGGAGGGGTTTCGAAGAGGGCTTCAACGATATGGCGGGCTTCATCGGAAACGACCTGGTAGTAGACCTCGACCCCTTCGCGATGACCTTCAATGATTCCCTTGTTTTTCAGAAGGGCCAGGTGCTGGGAGACGGTCGCCTGGGGGAGTTCCAGACATTCCCATATCTTTTTGACATTGCAGCTCTGCGACATGAGCCCGGCGACGATTTTCAGACGGATCGGGTGTCCGAGTACCTTGAGAATTTCAGCCTGGCGGACGAAACTCTGGGTTTTGTCAAATTCTACTTGTTGTGCCATGATCAGCCTTCCCCCCCGCCTTGTACGGTGCATATCTGTAGTTTATGATTAACCAAATATATGAATGTTTCTTATACTCTTGCCCTATCCTTTTTGTCAAGAAAATCTGGGTGAGGTGTTGAAGGAAACCCTCGACATCTGTGGAAACAGGTATTACACTGTGCGCCGTTTTTTGAGGAGGCGGGAAGACCTCAGTGGGCCGTGGGCAGAAGCCATGCAACTGCAACAGCGTTGCCTCTTGCGGATTATTGCCCCTGTCTTCCGTCCTCTGGCTTCTGACCTCTGAAAGGACGTCCCCATGACTCTCGCTGTGATCCTGCTATTCGCCGGTCTGCTGCTCCTTTACTACGGGGCGGAATACCTGGTTAGCGGAAGTTCCCGACTCGCTCTTTCCTATGGAGTGCGTCCCCTGGTGATCGGTATGACCATCGTCGCCTTTGCCACCAGCATGCCGGAACTGATGGTCTCTCTTTTCGCGGCTGTCAAGGGGTCTTCGGATATCGCCTCCGGCAACATCATCGGTTCGAATATCGCCAATATCGGGCTGATCCTGGGAGTGGCCGCCCTGCTGTCCCCGATGGCAGTGGCCCGAACCACCCTGAGCCGTGAAATTCCCTTTATGATTGGGGCCTCGGTTCTGATGCTCCTCTTTGCCCTCGATGGCGCGCTGAGCTTTATCGACGGCTTGATTCTGTTTGTACTGCTCCTCGGGTTTCTCGTTTACTGTTTGCGTTCGGCCCGGGAGAAGGGGTTTGATCCGCCGGTTTCGGACGAAGTGACCGAGCTTGAACGCAAGACGCGCAACAAGGATCTGTTATATATAATAATCGGGATTGCCGGACTCGGCTTCGGAGCTGAGCTGATGGTGCGCTCGGCGGTCACCATTGCCCGGTCCATGGGGGTCTCGGAGCTGGTCATCGGCATGAGTATCGTCGCCCTGGGGACCAGCCTCCCCGAACTTGCTGCCTCGGTGATGAGCGCCTGCAAGGGTGAGATGGACATCAGCGTCGGCAACGTCATCGGCAGCAACATTTTCAATATCCTGTTTGTTCTCGGGGTCTGCCCGATGGTTCGCAGCTTGCCCGTTGATCCGTCGGTACTCAGGTTTCAGCTCCCGGTGATGCTGGTCTTCAGCGTGGCACTGATTCCATTGATTTATCACCGGTTCCAGATCAGCCGGGCCAAAGGGGCCCTGCTGCTCTGTGCATACCTGGTATTTATCGCCGCTCTCTATCTGTAGAAAGGTCCGTCCTTGCGCTGGCCCGTTGCGACTCTTCTGATATGCGTTTTGCTGTTGCCGGTGACGGTTACGGTGTGGGCCGAATCCGGAGGGGAGGGCGGTTCGACTGCGACCTTTGAGGACTGGCCCGCGGCGCCGCTTGGCTATGATGTCTCCTTTCTCTGGTTCGATCGTCTGGCCAAAGGGAGTTTCTCCTTCGCACCCGGTGAAAGGCCCGGCACCTGGCGTGCCGTTTTGGAGGCACGAACCCTGGGGGTGGCGGCATGGTTGACCCGCGACCGGGTGCAGCGCTACGAGACACTGATGGAGCAGTTGCCGGACGGGGTCTATCGCTCCCTTTTTCACCAATCCCAGATGATCAAGGGAAAGGGATCGAAAAGAAAAGACCGGAGCAAACGCTTTTATTTCGACCACACCAGGCGCCAGGTACGTTACCAGCGCGCCAAGGCAGGAACGTTCGATAAAGGGACGGTGCTGCCGATGGCCAAAGGGGACGCCCCCAACGACATCCTGACCGCCTTCTTCAACCTGCGCGCCGGGGTGTTCGGCCCGTTCAAACCGGGGGCCCGCTACCAGATTCCCACCTTCAATCGCAAGGGGGCCCGGGTGATCGATGTTAAAATCCTGACCTTCGAAGAGCGCGGTGCGGACCCGTTCTTTCCCCCCGGAGGTTACCTTGTTCGTATCGACCTTGACCCGGAAATCTTCGACACCGGCGACGGTTCGGTCTATATCTGGTTCGACGACCAGCTGCTTCCAGCGCGGGGCATTGTCGAAAACGTGATTGGTCTGGGGAACGTCAAGGGAACGATGCGCCGTTAGAGACACTCGGGGACAGGCTCCTTTTGGTTTCTAAAAGGTGCCTGTCCCCATATCAAAAAGATACCGGCAATCTTGCCGGTTGTGGAGGAACGTTGATGAAAAACGAGTCGATTTATGTCGTCGGCCACAAAAACCCCGATACCGATTCCATCTGCAGTGCCATGGCCTATGCCCGGCTTCGCCAGCAGCAGGGAATTGACAATATTCAGCCGGCCCGCGCCGGAGAGCTCAACCGCCAGACCGAATTTGTACTGAAGATGCTTCAGGTCCCTCTGCCGAAGCTGCTGCAGGATGTCTACCCCCGGGTCGAGGACGTGGTCGGCAGCGAGGTGATCACCATCGCCGGCGATGAACCGCTGGCCCGGGCCCTTGAGCTTTATCATGCACACAATATCCGGCTTTTGCCGGTGATCGACGAAGATTGCCGCCCCCTGGGGAGCCTTGTGCTGAAAAGGGTTTCCGATCGTTTTCTGGTGCCTAGTAAAGAAGAGGAAATCCGGCGGGTGGAGGCTTCTCCCGATTCGATCCGGCGCTGTCTGAAAGCCAGTGTGGTGAATTGGGTTGATGAGCATTCCGAAGAAGAGCTCGACCTTTACGTCGGGGCCATGGATTCCCGCACTTTTCGCTCCAAGCTGGCCGCACTCGATCCCCGCCGGGTCATACTCATTACCGGCGATCGGGAGACAATTCTACGTGAAGCCGTCGCCCGAGGAGTGAGGGTGCTGGTGGTGACCGGTAATCTGCCGGTCTCCGAAGAGATTGCCGCCGAAGGACGAAGAAACGGGGTCTCCATCCTCTCGACCGCCTTCGATACCGCTACCAGCACCTGGCTGACCCGTCTGGCCACCCCGGTGCGGTGCCTGGTCGGGAAAGAGTTTTTGCAGGCCGGCCTCAAGGACCGGCTCGACGACCTGCGGGTCAAGCTGGTTCACAGCAACGATCCCGGGGCCGTGGTTCTGGATAACGAGGGGAGGGTGGCGGCCGTGGCCACCAAGAGTAACCTGCTCAAGCCGTCGCCGGTCAAGCTGGTGCTGGTTGATCACAATGAACTCTCCCAGGCGGTTTCGGGAGCCGATAAGGTCGATATTATCGAGGTGGTCGACCACCACCGGCTGGGGAATTTTCACACCGATACCCCGATCCGTTTCATCAACCAGCCGCTGGGAAGCACCTGCACCGTGGTGGCGACCCAGTACAAAGCCGCAGGTCTCGAGCCCGACCGCACCTCCGCGGCCCTGATGCTGGCCGGGTTGCTGTCGGACACGGTGATTCTCAAGTCGCCGACCACCACCGATGTCGATCGTGAATATGCCGAATGGCTGGGGACATTGGCCGGGCTTGATCCCTTCGAGTTCGGTCAGCAGCTCTTTGCCGCGGGAAGCGCCCTGGCCGCGTACCCGACCACCCGGCAGTTGATTCTCGCCGATTTCAAGGAATACAGCGCCGGAGACAGCAGTTTCGGGGTCGGTCAGGCCGAGGTGGTCAGTTTCCACGAGTTCTATGCCATGAAAGACGAAATCGCACAAAGCCTGAACGTTCTTAAGAAAGAGCGGGGCCTCGACGTGGCCGGACTGCTGGTGACCGATATCGTTCAGGAAACCAGCCTGCTGCTGGCGATCGGCGGCAAGGAGCTCCCCTACGTGATGGGGTATCCGAAGCTCGAAGAGAATATCTATGAGCTCAAGGGGGTGTTGTCTCGCAAGAAACAGCTGGTTCCCCACCTGTTGAGGGTGCTCGGAGGGTAGTATTCCCCCTGCTTGCCCGATTCTGCCATTGACAAGAGGTCCAAATCTGATTGAATTAGCTATGGTTGATATATTTCAAAGGAGGTGTCAAATGAACAAAATGCAAGTAGGGTGCTGGTTCGGTGGGGTGGTTCTCTTTTGCTTGACCGGGTGTGCTGCGAAGCTGTCCCAGGCTGACCAGGATCTGCTCAACCAGGCGATCGCCGCAAGCCAGGCTTCGGCACAGTCGGCACAGTCGGCTGAGGCAGCGGCCCGACGGGCCGAGTCCGCCGCAAGTCGGGCTGAAACGGCCGCAGGCAAGGCTCAGACGGCGGCCAACCAGGCAGGAGCGGCTGCGGACCGGGCAGAGCAGAGTGCGACAAAGGCCGAGAAAGCCTTCGAGATGACCCTGCGCAAGTAACGTCAAAAAGCCCCGTTTCCGGGGCTTTTTGCTTTCACGAACAAGGTTTGGCCTTATTGCTGTTGGGAACAGGCTCCTTTTTAAACGCCAAAAAGGAGCCTGTTCCCGTTTAATTTTCAAGGGCGATCGGCACCGGGATGCCGCGGTTTTCCTCCAGGGCCCAGGTAATCACAGGCCAGTCGAGATGACCGCTCCAGCCCAGGTTCCGTACCTGACGGGCCACTTCCGCCTGCCGGTCGGAACCCTGGTCCCAGTCGGCCCGGTGCGATTCCATAAAGAGGGTTTTGTTGCGCAGCCCGACCTTGATCGGTTGATTGATGATGCGAACCGGGGTGCCGATCGGCACCCGGGCGAAAAGATCCTCGATGTCCTCGGGGAAAAGCCGCAGGCACCCGTGGCTGACCCTGCGCCCCACCCCCAGGGGCTCGCTGGTGCCATGAATACCATACCCGTTCGATGAAAATCCCATCCAGTACCCCCCCAGGGGGTTGTCCGGACCGGGGGGCACCTGGGCACCCGCGTCAGGTCGTTCCTTGCGGATCGATTTCGGCACCACCCAGGTGGGATCTTTCACCTTGTTCAATATCGTGAATTCTCCCTGGGGGCTTTCCAATCCCTCGCGACCGACTCCTACCGGATAGACCTTGAGTTTTCTCCGCCCCTCTTCTTCCCATAAAACGTAGAGCCTCATCTCGGCAAGGTTGACCGTGATTCCCGGCCCGGCATCTGCCGGAAGGATCACCGAATAGGGCAACAGAACCACTTCCCCTTCAGTCGGCAGCCAGGGATCTGTGTTCGGGTTGGCATTTCTCAACATCGTGTAGCCGATGCGGAAGGTGCGCCCCAGTTCGACCAGGGTTTCATTGGGCTTTACCGGGTGAAAACGATGCACCCCGATCACCTCCGGTCGGGAGTCTTCGCTGAGCAGAAACGAATCCGCCCCGAGCAAAGGGTCCCAGCTCCAGGACGGCGAAGCGCCGAGGAGGAGGCCGGCTGCCAGCGTCAGATAGGCGATGGTAGTTTTCATAAGACTCATTATAGCTTAATTGCTGGTTCTTGGAAGCCCTTTGGCCATCCGTGGGTGTTTACACCGCCAGACATGACAAATATGGGAACCGTCCTCTGCTGATTTCGTGTTTTGTCGTCTGTTGGGCGAGATGATGATGCCCGTTTTCAGGGGGTTGCAGAAAACTGACCCTGCTCTGCTCTCTGGCACGGAAGGTGAATTAATTAGGAAAAAGTGAATTAATTAGGAAAAAGGAGTCAAGTGTCAAAAAGTAACTCTAGAGGCGAGGCAGGTGAAATGGGTAATAAGGTCGTTTTCTTCATGGTCGGACTGTTCGTCATATTTTCCCCGGCAGTTTTCAGCTGCGAGCTGATCGACGGAAAGGTGGAGACACACCTGACCGGCAAAGGGATTGCCGGGGCGGTGGTCGTCTCCGGATCCGGTGTGGTGAGAACCGACAGCGGGGGGGAGTTTTCCATCTTTTCCGATGGCAGTCGCCTGAAAGTTCGATCCGCCGGTTACCTGAGGAGTGAAGCGGAACCTGAAGACGGGGCGCTGATTGCCCTCAGGCCGTTTGACCCAAAGGCCCTGTACCTCTCTTTTTACGGCATCGCCGAGCCGGTGCTGCGCGATCCTGCATTGGAGTTGATCGAGAAGACCGAACTTAATGCGCTGGTCATCGATGTCAAGGGGGACCGGGGCCTGGTGGCTTATCCGAGCGCGGTTGAGCTGGCTGCCGAGATCGGCGCCCAGCGGGTGATTACCGTACGAAAACCTCGTGAGCTGCTGGCTTCGCTGAAAGAGAAGGGCATCTACACCATTGCCCGCATTGTGACCTTCAAGGACGACCTGCTCGTCAAGGCCCACCCGGATCTGGCGGTGAAGAATGCCGCGGGGAAAACATGGCGGGATGGGGAGAATCTCGGTTGGGTCGATCCGTTTTCAAAAAAGGTATGGGAATACAATATCGCCTTGGCCGAGGAGGCCGCAGCCCTTGGTTTTGACGAGATTCAGTTCGATTACGTGCGCTTTCCCGCGCGTGCGGGACTGCAGTTTGCAAAGGAAAGTACCGAGGAAAACCGTACCGATGCGATCAGCGGTTTTCTTGCCGCGGCCAGAAAACGTCTGAATTCCCACAACGTATACTTATCGGCCGACATTTTCGGCTATGTCTGCTGGAACCGCAACGATACCCAGATCGGCCAGCAGCTCGAACGCCTCGCAGAGCACCTCGACTACCTATCCCCTATGCTTTACCCCTCAGGTTTCACCTTCGGCGTCGGCCGCTACCGCAACCCGGTGGCCAATCCCTTTGAGACGGTTTTCCTCTCCCTGAACAAGGCCAGGGAGCGTACCGGTCTGCAGGGGCTGCGGTTCCGTCCCTGGCTCCAGGCCTTCAGGGACTATGCTTTTGACCGGCGCCACTTCGGTGAAGAGGAGATCCGCTCCCAGACCCGCGCCTCCGAAGAGTTCGGTTCCAACGGCTGGATGCTGTGGAATGCGCGCAACGTCTACAGCGCCGCCGGACTCGATAAGGTGGAGATGGAAGCGCGGGCGGATATCGTGCCGGTTTCGGTGGTGCAGTAGCTTGGGATCGTAGTTCCAGGTTCAAGGTTCCCAGTTCCACGTTCAGAACCCTCCAACCCCGAACTTCGAACTCCGAACTTGGAACCTCGCCCCTCGATCAGATCTGCTCGATGATCAGGCAATCGTCGAGTTCGCTGTTGGCCGCTTTAAGGGTCGACTCGCTGGCGATGATACTGACGGCGCTGAGCCGTTTTTCGGTAGCGAGATACTTTGCGGCCGCTTCCATCAGGGCCTGGCCGTCCATGGCGAGTACCTGACGGCGCAGTTCGTTGCGCATCTCGAGGGTCAGCCCCTGGCGAATATTGCCGAACTCCTGAATGCCGCGACTGCCGGGGGAGATGGGCCGGTCGAGCTCGGCGAAGACGGCCAGGACCGCCTCCTTGATGGCGTCTTTGCCGAAATCCCCCTTCATGGCCCATTCCACTGACTGGTCGTAGACGTTCAGGGTTCTCGACAGGTGGGGGTCGCGGTAGGAGAGGAGCGAGAAGGTTCCGCCTTCGATGTTGCAGGAGGCCATCCCACCGTAGGCGCCCCCTTTTTCGCGGATTTCACGGTGCAGAAAATCGGCTCGCATCAGCTTGGATAAAACGAGCAGGGCGGCGCTGTCCGGGTGGGTGTAGGGGACGGTCCGGAAGACCCGGCTGACGTAGTTGACCGGCACGGAAGTGGCCCAGCCCCGGTACTCACCGTGGGGGGCGAAAGACGGAGCGGCGGGTGCCGCAGCAGCGGTGCCGGACGGCAGTTGGTCGATGAAAGAGGCCAGCGATGCGGAAATATCGTCAAAGGCCTGTTTTTCAGCGCAGACCGAAAGGGAGATCCTTTCGCGGCAGAGGAGCTGGCCGGCCACCGATGCCATGGTGGCGGCGAACTCGCCGAGTTGCTCGGGACTCCGTTTCGCCAGCTCCTTGGTCAGGTGCACCTGCTGCAGCCCACCCCAGAGCTCGCGCAACCGGCCTGCGGCGGTCAACTGGCTGGCGGCGGAGCGAGCGGCATAGCTGTGCCCCGATGAAGGAATGGAGTTTTCCATCGAGGTCTTGACCTGGTTGATGACCGTGTGCAGGCGCTTGAGGTCGGTAAAGTCGGGAGCGGTGAAGATATCCCGGATAATCTCCAGCATCTTGCCCTGGTTGCGGACCAGGGCCTTGCCCTTGAGGGTGACGATCCCCTGCTGGGTTCCGGTAATATCGACCGGGTTGTCGAGAACGACGGTGCGCAGAAAGATGCCGCCGGTGACAGCTTCCATCCGCTCGGCCATATCGGTATGGCTGTAACCCGAGGCCCCGATCTGGGTCAGCAGGGTGCAGAAGATCGGAAGGAGGCCCAGCTGGTCTTCAGACAGTCCGGAAGTATCGAGATGGCCGGAAACGTAGGCGATGCCGTTGGTCGGCTGGTCGAACCAGCGGATCGGCGTACCTGCCACCTCGGTCAGGCTGCTTTTGATCGCAGGCTCTTCCGGGACGATATCGGAGAGCTCCAGGGTCGGCAGGCAGGAGAGGTCGTCCTCTTCCTCCTGGGCGGCCTGCAGCTGGCGGGCCTGTTCGACCAGGGCCTGCTTCTGCTTGTCGCTGAGGGCTTGCTTGATTTCGGCCAGGGTTGCGCGGGTTTCTGCCTCCTCGCTTTCCTTGGCTGTGGGGTCAGGCTTCAAGGTCAGGGTGACCCGGTGCGGATTGTCGAGCAGGTAGCGGCGTATCAGGTTTTCGAAATAGGGGCCGGCTTCGAGCTCTTTGCGCAGGCGGGTCAGCAGATCGTCGAAACGCAGCGCATCGACCGGGTTTCCGCCGTGAATCCAGGGGCTAAGGAGGCGCATCAGCAAAACCAGGGGGTAGGGGTACTGGTCGCCGGTGACTTCTTTGGTGGAGAATTCGAGACGATGAAGAGTCGCTTCGATGCGCTCTTTGCTGAATCCCTTGCGGGCGACCTGTTCCAGGGTGTCGAGAGTCAACTTTTCGATCGCTTCGGCCTGCTCCGGGTCAGCCCCCTGCAGACCTGAGGCGAAGTAGGTCGTGCGGTTGTCGTCATGATAGCCGATGCCCGGGGCCAGGTTGCTGCCGAGGCCGGAATCGAGCAGCGCCTTGTAGAGTGGGGAGGCGGGGTTGCCCAGCAGCAGATTGGCCAGCAGCGACAGGGCCAGGCGGTCGAGGCTGTCGTTGATGTCGCAGGTCAGCCAGGCCACCTGTACCATCGAGCGTTTCTCCGTGGGGAGGCCCGGGTCGAGAGGGAAGGTTTCGACCACACGGCTGATCTTATCCCGCCGCGCTTCGGCAGGAACCGTGCTGTCGATGTCGTTTTTTGAAAAATGCTTCAGGGCCTGCTCCTCGATGACCTGGAGGTGCTTTTCGAGGGGGAGGTCACCGTAGGTAAAGAAGTAGGCGTTGGTCGGGTGGTAATAGTTGTCGTGAAAGTCGCGCAGCTGCTGCCAGGTCAGTTTGGGGATATCGACCGGCTCGCCGCCTGAGTTGTGGCGATAGGTCGTGGTGGGGTAGAGGGCCGGCCCGAGTCGGCGGCTGAGCAGCGACGACGGGTCGGACATGGCCCCTTTCATCTCGTTGTAGACGACCCCTTTGTAAAGCAGCGGCGTCTCGGGGTCGTCCTGGGTTTCAAATTCCATGCGATGCCCTTCCTGGCGGAAATCCCTTTCATTGAGCAGGGGGAAGAAGGTGGCATCGAGATAGATATCGAGCAGGTTGTAAAAATCCTTTTTGTTCTGGCTCGAAAAGGGGTAGAGGGTCCAGTCGCTCGCCGTCATGGCGTTCATGAAGGTGTTGAGGCTGCGCTTGAGCATCGAAAAGAAGGGGTCGCGCACCGGAAAGCGCCTCGATCCGCACAGGGTGGTATGCTCGAGAATATGCGCGATGCCTGTCGAGTCGTCCGGAGGTGTGCGGAATCCCACAGCGAACAGGTTGTTCGGGTCATTGGCTGCCAGATGAACCATCCGCGCCCCGGTGCGGGCGTGCTGCAGCTCAATCAGGGTGATGTTGATCTCCTGCAGGGGAGTGATGCCGGTGACGGTAAAACCGTGCTTTTGGGAGCCGATTTTCCATTCAGAAGTCGCCATGGTGGTTCCTTTATATATAAGTAGGAGTATTTTTAATCAGTTTAACCTACCGGAGATCGTTCTTCTAGCGATAAAAATTAAAAGGGCAAAGAGCTGGTTTTCCCTGCAACCCGCAATATAAAAGCCCCACGGCTTTCGGCCGTGGGGCTTGGTTTTATCCTTTGACGCTCTGTCTCTCAGGCCTTGCTCACATTGGCTGCTGCAGGCCCTTTTTGCCCCTGCTCGACGTCAAAGTTGACGCGGTCTCCCTCCACCAGTGTCTTGAACCCTTCGGCCTGAATCGCCGAAAAGTGAACGAAAACGTCAGGCCCTCCATCCTGCTCGATAAAACCGAAGCCCTTTGCATCATTGAACCACTTCACAATACCTTCTGCCATTGTTTGCTCCTTTTCTTGTCTTGATGGCATCGTTAGTAATCGAGCTTGACCAGGGGGTGCCGATAAAAAAAACCGCACTACGGACGTTGTGCGGTCTTTTTAAAAATATCTTTTGGTCTTTACATTCATAGTGCCAGTCTGCTCGATCATGTTGGATTGTCGATTTTTAACATGGAATAACTGAAAATGGCAATGAAATTTTCAATACCTCATGATTTTTGTCTTACCTGAGTTCTTGAATTCGGAAGGTAGCAGATCGTCGGCATGTTCCGGTTTCTTGAAAAGGGGCGCGTTATGAATGTCTTCCCTGGGATGAGAATGTTGTTTGCTGGAACGCTTGTTTGCAGGTTCCGGGGGCACCGCATAAATGGAAAAGGTTTGATTTTTAGCCACCTTCCGACCTTG
The DNA here is from genome assembly GCA_945787285.1 of uncultured Desulfuromonadales bacterium. Taxonomy (GTDB): domain Bacteria; phylum Desulfobacterota; class Desulfuromonadia; order Desulfuromonadales; family Trichloromonadaceae; genus CALZIC01. The sequence continues at coordinate 2,478 of CALZIC010000114.1, read as the reverse complement.
TCCACAGTTTCTGTGGATAAGGTTAAGGAAAAGTGGTTTGCAGGGAGTGTAAATGGCCTGAATTCGCGGGCAGTAACATATTGCCTAAAAAACAATCATCAGCAATGGGCTATATAATTCAATAGCTTAGAGTGGTGATGACGGGTGTTTGCGACGCGAATGTCTGTTTTTGAAAAAAGGTTCTTTGTGGATTGTATACATTCTTGCGGCGTTAATCTGTTGTGGATATGTGCAGCTGTCAGGCTCCTGCAAACCCTTGATTCTACATAATTTAAGAGCCACGGTGCGGGAAGGGCAACGGTCGGAGGTGACCCTTGCAGAGGGTTTCGAATAGAGCATGATAATTTTGCAAGGAGGTTGGGCTAGGCAGCGATGTCTACTACAAACCGACCGGCAGCAAGACCGCAGAAGCGACATTGTGCACCACCATGTTGATGGCCCGGTTCCCCTTGTCGGCAATGATTTTGGCCATCATGTCCTGCAGGGCGATCACCTTGCCGAAGAGGCGCTCAAAGCTCAGATTCGGGTCATCCTCATCGAGGTGGTTGGTGTAGAGAAATGGTTCGCCATTGCCCTGGTGCCTGTTGCTCAGGCGCCAGATCACAATTTCGATATTGCGGGCGCTGTTGTACAGCTTCTGCTCATCGAGACTGTCGAGCATGAACTGCTCGGGGCGGTTGTTGTAGGCGTTTTGTATCATCCCGGTGAGCCCGGACATCAGTGCGAAGACCCGGTCCCCTGAAAACCCGGGTGTGAAGCAGAGGTGGAGCGCATCGGCGTTCTGGCGGGAGTCTAGTTCAGGGAATGTCTGGATGGGCCAGTTTCCGAAAAGGAGTTGGAGCCGTGACTGAATCGTCTCATCCGGTGCTTTGGCGAGTTCCCGGGGGTTCCGCTTGTAGAGTTTGACGGTCAGCGATTTAAGGAGATGGAAGACCTCGTTCCGGTGCGAATCGACGACCATGTCGATGTCGGTCTTGGCGATGTTTTTCAGCTGATACGGATGCGGAGTGCATCCCTGTAGCATTGCAAGACAAAGGATTGTCCCAACCAGGGCGCACCTTGTGAAAAATAAGGATCTCCAAAATGGCATGGTACGGCTTACTTCTCTCGGGCAGATATTGGCTCGCAGACTAAACACAACGGCATCGGGCAGAGTGTACCTCGGGAGGCTCTTTTTACGCAACGCCTTGCAGATGTCCACTTTTTGACTGTAAATCGATTATGAGTCGTGAACCCGCCAGCGGCTGGGCTGGGCAGAACCAACCGTGGGTTGAGCTGTTGGCCAATCTGGATGTTATTTCCGAAAAACAGCAACCGATTTCTTGAGCGGGTTGTCCTTGGGCATGATGTTTGCTAGGTCATAGATCGCAGCGTTCTTAGCTGGCAGGGGGGGCTGAGCGCGAGAGAAACCAGAGACAGGGATCTTTTCCCGATGCCGGCATACCCTGTTTTAACCAAGACACCAGGAGGAATACGCATGTCGCAGCCAGCAGAGAAGAAACAAGTTAACGCAGAACAGAATGAAATCGAAGAGACCGCGCAGCAACCTCAGACCACCATCCGCTGGGACGGCTCAAAAATGGACAGCGCTTATGCCAACGTGTGCAACGTGACCAGCGGTCGCGAAGAGGTGACCATGCTCTTTGGTATCCATCAGAGCTGGCATGCCGGCCAGAAAGAACTGACCGTCGATCTGACCAACCGACTGATTCTAAACCCTTATGCGGCAAAGCGCCTGGCCATTTTGCTTGGCAATACCATCCGCGAATACGAGAAGCGGTTTGGCGAGCTGAAACTCGATGTCCCGGAGAATAATGGAGAGCGGTAATATATTTACTGTTAGTTTGAAATATGAGAGAGATACGCGCCTGGAAGGCCCGGGAGTTCCGACCCTGTTTTTCCAGGCGTTTCGGTATTGCCCAACGGGAGACGCCGGGCAATTGCCAGGTTCTTGCTGATAAGGTCAACTTTATCAAGGAGTCCCCCTTGTTAAACTCCGCACTTAAAACTGGATAGGCATGCTTCACGTTCAGCGTTTTTCCGCTCCATAACGTTACTCGCCTTTGCGGATAAATTCCTTTCGCCATCCCCGCAGGGTCCGTGCCATTATGAGTGTGGCAAAGAATGCCTCTATATATACACCATGAACCAACGATAGAAAGCAGACGCCCGGATTCGGTATAAAGTGCCGGGCTGTTGTCGAAATGGCACCAGGTAGATGGGCGCCAGGCGGATATCTCCCTGCTCAAGTTGCCGGCAGGCTGTTAAAGACGGTGTGGGGAATTCTCAAATAGAGCGCCATACACCGAATTTTAACTTTTTTACTTCCAAGGAAATAAATAGGCTTGCAAAAAAAATCCCGACTTGCTATAAGTCGGGGCCTTCGGGGCGTAGCGCAGTCTGGTAGCGCGCCTGGTTTGGGACCAGGATGTCGGAGGTTCGAATCCTCTCGCCCCGACCATTGCGCCAGTAGCTCAG
>CALZIC010000113.1 GCA_945787285.1 uncultured Desulfuromonadales bacterium | reverse complement strand
AACCCTGCTTGCTGGCATTGTCATGCTGGGCATCCTGGTGTTCGTGCATGAGTTCGGACACTTCATCGTTGCCAAGGCATCGGGTGTCAAGGTGCTCAAATTTTCCCTCGGATTCGGCCCGCGGCTGGTCTCTGTAAAAAGGGGCGAAACCGAATACCTGATCTGCGCCATCCCCTTGGGCGGATACGTTCAGATGCTTGGAGAAGGGGGGGGCGAAGACGGGGAGGACGCTCCACTGACCCCTGAGGAGGAGCAGCGTTCATTTGCCAACAAGCCGGTTTCACGGCGTACGGCCATTATCGCTGCAGGGCCGCTGATGAACCTCATCCTGCCTTTTCTCGTGTTGCCGATGGCCTACCTCGTCGGTATTGATATCCCCTCTTTTCTGGAAAGTCGTCCCTGTATCGGTTATGTCGCCGAGGATTCGGTCGGTTCCCGTGCAGGCTTTGAGGCAGGGGACTGCATTGTGTCCATTAACGGAGACGATGTTCCCGCCTGGACCGAAGGGAACCGGGCGCTTATCGCCCATGCCGGTTCGGCCCTGGAATTCTCGGTAGAGCGCGGCAGCAAGCTGGAGTTGCTCACCATCGGATCCGAGGAGAGCAGCCTGGAAGGGCTGCAATCCCTCGGGCTTTTGCCGGTTCAGGACGCCGTGGTCGGCGGACTTGCCCCGGGGATGCCCGCACAGGCGGCCGGCATGGCGGTGGGCGACAGGATCGTAGCGATCAATGAGGTACCGGTCAATTCCTGGTACGATCTGAAGCGGGTGATCCAGACCTTTGGAGGTGAAACCCAGACCTTTAGCCTGCAGCGGGGGGAGCAAGCTCTGTCCCTGTCGATCAAACCGGTTAAGGACAATGGTGATGGCCCCGATTATCTCGTCGGCATTGCGCCTCTTCAGGATACGGTTTTCAAGCGTTTTGGGCTGGTCGAGGCTGTCAAGGCCGGTGCCAGGCGCTCCGTCGATCTGATCGAGCTGACTCTGGTCTTTATTCAAAAAATGGTCTCCGGCCACGTTTCTTCCAAGAGTATCGGCGGTCCCATCACGGTGGTTCAGATCGCCGGTCAAGCCGCGCAGACCAATTTTTCGAGTATTCTGACGGTCCTTGCCTTTTTGAGCATCCAGCTGGGGATACTCAATCTGCTGCCCATTCCGATCCTCGATGGCGGGCATCTTTTTTTCAACCTTTACGAATGCATTTTCCGCCGCCCCCTTTCGCTGCGGGCGCGTGAAATCGCCCAGCAGATCGGACTCATACTGCTGCTGGCCCTGATGGTCCTTGCGTTCTACAACGATATTGTACGGATATTTTTCGGAGGCTGACGGATGAATGAAGTCCTGCTGTCCGTCGACAGCTCAACCTCAGCCGGTAGCGTTGCGATTTGCCGCGGAGAAACCCTTCTCGGTGAGATCTCTCTGAACGTCAAAAAGACTCACACGGATCTGATTCTTCAGAACATTGACCGTCTTCTGGCCGACCTTGATCTGCACCTCAATGAGGTCGACGCATTTGCCGCCGTTATCGGCCCCGGGGCCTTTACCGGATTGCGCGTCGGCGTTTCCACCATCAAGGGGCTGGCGATGGCCACCGGACGACCCCTGCTCGGCGTTTCTTCGCTGCGCGCCCTGGCGATGCAGGTCCCTTTTTCAGACCGGCCGGTCTGCGCTCTGCTTGACGCCCGTAAAAAGGAAGTCTATACCGGTTTGTACCGGTGGAAAAAGGGTGGGCTGCAAAGCCTTGGCGAGGAGGCGGTGCTGCCGCCAGAAAAACTCCTTGAGGCCTTGCAGGGAGAGGTCCTCTTTGTCGGCGAAGGCGCGGTGGTCTATCGCAGCCTGATCGAAACAAAGCTGGGGTCGCGGGCGGCCTTTGCACCCTGGTCTTGCAACACGCCTCGCGCCGCAAGCGTCGCTGCACTGGCATTGGCCGACCTGCGCCAAGGCAGGACCGTTGCCCTGGAGCATTTTGTTCCCACCTACATCCGGCTTTCCGAAGCCGAAATCATGTGGGCGCAAAGAGATGCCGAGGCTGCGATAGAAGGTTGACAAGCAAAAGTCCATTGGTTATTTTAAAATCACGTCTTCGCTCTTTGTTAACCCTTTCCCGGGAGGTGTTCAATGGAGGAACAAGATCAGACTCTGATGCAGCAACTGTGTGACGGTAGCGCTCGTTTTCGAATGCTCTACGAGGAACACCATTTGCTGGAAAAAGAACTGCGGCAGCTGGATCAGAAGGTCTTTTTGACCCCCGACGAAGAAGTGGAACGGAAAAAAGTGCAAAAACTCAAGCTGGCAGGCAAGGACGAGATGGAGCGCATGTTGCGTGTGCACCGCCAGTAAAGTCTTTTTCAAATCACGATCTGGAAAAGGGTTTGGGCGTTATGTCCGAACCCTTTCCTGTATGGGCTGTTTGTTCGCCCGGTGAAAAATAATTCTCGGCCCTGTACCCTATATTGTGCTGTAAGAAGCGTCGATACAGGCGCCTCCACGCCGCCGGCTCAATCTTCCTGGAAGGAATCTCAAGAATTATGACTGAAAAACGCAGTGACGCTATAACCAAAGGATTTGAACGCACCCCTCACCGCGCCCTTCTCAAGGGGGCTGGCGTGCCCAACGAGGCCATGGATCGTCCCTTTATCGGGGTCGCCACATCCTTTACCGACCTGATTCCTGGGCACACCGGCATGCGGGACCTTGAACGGGCCATCGAAAAAGGCGTTCACAGCGGCGGGGGACACGCCTTTTTCTTCGGCATCCCCGGGGTCTGCGACGGTATCGCCATGGGGCACAAAGGAATGCACTACTCTCTTCCCACCCGGGAACTGATCGCCGATATGGTCGAGTCGGTCACAGAGGCGCACCGGCTCGACGGCCTGGTATTGCTGACCAACTGCGACAAGATCACCCCCGGAATGCTGATGGCAGCGGCTCGTCTCGATATCCCCTGCTTGGTTGTCACCGCCGGGCCGATGATGACCGGCGCGGGCCGTGATGGGAAGCGTTACTCCTTTGTCACCGATACCTTCGAGGCGATGGCTCAGTACAAGGCCGGCGTCATGGACGAAAAAGAACTTATGGCCTGCGAAGACCAGGCCTGCCCCACGGCCGGTTCCTGTCAGGGGCTGTTCACCGCTAACACCATGGCCATCCTGACCGAAACTCTCGGCATGAGCCTGATTCGCTGCGGAACCGCGCTGGCTGTCTCGTCGCTTAAGCGGCGTATCGCCTTCGCCTCGGGTGAGAGAATCGTCGAACTGGTACGGCAGGGGATCACCCCGCGTCAGATCATGACCCGTGAGGCCTTTGAAAACGCCATCCGCGTCGATCTTGCCCTGGGCGGGTCGAGCAATACCGTATTGCATCTCCTCTCCATCGCCAAAGAAGCCGGCGTCGATCTGCCTCTCGAAGAGTTTGACCGCCTCGGCAGGGAGACGCCCCAGCTCTCCTCGATGAATCCCGGCGGCAAGTATTTCATGGAAGATCTCGACGCTGCTGGAGGCGTACCTGCCGTTCTTTACCAGTTGCGCGACCGGATAAACGACAACCCGACCCTGACCGGACCGACGATCAGCGAAATCATTGCCTGCGTCAAGGATGTCGACGAAGAGGTTGTCCACCCCGTCAGTGACCCGGTTCGGGCCGAAGGGGGGATCGCCATTCTCTCCGGCAACCTGGCGCCCGACGGTGCCGTGGTCAAGCAGTCGGGGGTTTCCGATAAAATGATGCATTTCGAGGGACGGGCGCGCTGCTTCGACTCGGAAGAGGGAGCCATGGAAGCGCTGATGGGCGGCATAGTCGTCGCCGGCGACGTGGTGGTCATCCGCTACGAAGGACCCAAGGGGGGCCCCGGCATGAGGGAAATGCTCGCCCCTACCGCAACCCTGATGGGGCTCGGTCTCGGCGACAGTGTGGCCTTGATTACCGATGGCCGCTTTTCCGGTGGAACCCGCGGCCCCTGCATCGGGCATATTTCACCCGAAGCCGCCGAAGGGGGGCCGATCGCCCTGGTTGAGGACGGTGACCCGATCCTGCTCGACATTCCCAACCGGAAGCTCGAATTGAAGATCTCCGACAAGGAGCTCGAAGAACGGCGGGCCCGTTGGCAGAAGCCCGAGCCGAAGATCAAAACCGGCTGGCTCGCCCGTTATGCGGCAGTGGTGACCTCGGCCAACACCGGCGCCATCTGCAAGGCACCGTAATTTAAACCTTGATCCGTGAGTTCTAACCGGGCAATAGCGCAAGTCATTGACCTGCCTAAGTGTTCAGAAAATCACCGATAATTCGGAGGAGAGCTTTGGTGAAAAAGAGCGGATCGCAAATCTTGTTGGAATGCCTTCGCCTGGAAGGGGTCGAAACCGTATTCGGCTACCCCGGCGGGACGGTCATCAACATTTATGATGACCTGATGGACTCGCCCATCAAACATATTCTTACCCGCCATGAGCAGGCCGCGGTCCATGCTGCCGACGGGTATTCCCGGGCCACCGGAAAAGTCGGCGTGGCGATTGCCACCAGCGGTCCCGGAGCGACCAACACCATTACCGGAATTGCCACGGCCTACATGGACTCGATTCCCATGGTGATCATTACCGGCCAGGTTCCGACCCCCCTGATCGGCAATGACGCCTTCCAGGAAGCCGATGTGATCGGCATTACCCGCCCCGTCACCAAGCATAACTATCTGGTCAAGGACGTTAAGGATCTGGCGCGTATCGTCAAGCAGGCCTTTTACATCGCACGCACCGGCCGCCCCGGCCCGGTTCTGATCGACCTGCCCAAAGACGTGCAGATCCAGACCGCCGACTTTGCCTACCCCGACACGGTCGAACTGCGGGGGTACAAGCCCAACGTCAGTGGCAACGTCCGGCAGATCGACAAGGCGGCGCGTATGATCCTGGCCGCACGCAAACCGGTGATCTACGTCGGGGGCGGCGTCGTTCTTTCCGATACCTCCGAGGAGTTGAAGGCCCTGGCCGAAATGGTGCAGGCCCCGGTGACCACCACCCTGATGGCCATGTCCTCCTTCCCCAGAAAGCACCCCCTGTCACTCGGCATGCTCGGCATGCACGGGACCTATTACGCCAACATGGCGGTGACCAACAGCGATCTGCTGATCGCCATCGGTGCCCGTTTCGATGACCGGGTGACCGGCAAGATCGCCACCTTTGCGCCCCACGCCAAGATCATTCATGTCGATATCGACCCGACTTCCATCAAAAAGAACGTTCGGGTCGACCTGCCGATCGTCGGCGACATGAAAGATGTGCTGGGCAAAGTCCTGAAAAAGCTCGGCGGGGAGGAGGAGAAGGTCAAGACGACCGTTGAAGAGACCGCTGCCTGGCGCGATGAGATCGAAGCCTGGAAAGAGCAGCATCCGATGGGCTATCGCTTCTCCAAGTCAATTATCAAGCCGCAGTTCGTCATCGAGAAGATTCGCGAACTGACCCGGGACGACGCGATCATCACCACCGAGGTCGGCCAGCACCAGATGTGGACCGCCCAGTTTTTCGATTTCACCCAGCCCCGCACCTTCCTCTCCTCCGGAGGGCTCGGGACTATGGGGTACGGTCTCCCCGCAGCGCTTGGGGCCCAGGCCGGATTTCCCGATCGCCAGGTGATCGATATATCCGGCGACGGATCGTTCCAGATGAATTCCCAGGAACTGGCGACCCTGGTTCAATACCGGCTGCCGGTCAAGATCGTGATTCTGAACAACAACTTCCTCGGCATGGTGCGTCAGTGGCAGCAGCTCTTTTTTGACAAGCGCTACAGTCAGACCTGTATGGAGCTGCCCATCGATTTCATCAAGCTCGCCGAAGCCTACGGTGCCACGGGGCTGCGTGCGACCAAGCCGGAAGAGGTGGAAGAGGTCATACGCAAGGGGCTCGAGACTCCGGGGCCGGTCATCATGGAATTTAAAGTGGCGCGTGAAGAAAATGTACTGCCCATGGTTCCTACCGGTGCCGGGCTGAATGAGATGGTTCTGGCCTCCTGAGGCCGTTCTACTGGATAAATTAAGGAGATTTGAATAATGAAGCATACAATTTCGGTAATGGTCGAAAATGAATTTGGAGTCCTCAGCCGGGTTATCGGGCTTTTCTCCGGTCGGGGGTTTAATATCGAGAGTCTTTCCGTGGCGCCGGTCCTCGATACGACCCTTTCCCGGATGACTATCGTCACCAGCGGAGACGATCAGGTTCTCGAGCAGATCACCAAGCAGCTCAACAAGTTGATCGACACCATCAAGGTCATCGACTTCACCGGGCAGGACTTCGTCGAGCGCGAACTCGGGCTTATCAAGGTAACCGCCGAAGAAAACACCCGCGCCGAGGTGTTGCGCATTGTCGATATCTTCCGGGCCAAGGTTGTCGATATCACCCCCCGCTCATATACCGTTGAGGCCACCGGGGCTCCGGCCAAGCTCGATGCTATTATCGAACTGCTCCGCCCAATGGGTATCAAGGAAATTGTCCGTTCCGGGCCCGTTGTTCTCGGCCGTGGGCCCAAGGGCTGGAAAGGGGTTTAGATCGGCCAGAATCAGATCGAGCCACGTCTTTACGGGCGGCTCGTGCCTGTTGCGAAAAGGAATTGGCACGAGTCGCCCGGCCATGTTATAAAAGTTTTTTTTGGATTGGACCTGTGCCCCGCATTGAGTTCGGCCTTTTTTTCGATGACAACGGCACGTCTCTACACGGTTCGGCCGTGAACGAGACGGCTTGCAATATCCAATGTCTATCACCTGCGCTGGCCGAGTAGAACCTGGCCGACGCCTTATTTTTTTTGCCTACCGCGAGAATCCGACATGCAGAATCGTAATCAGCCGCTGGCCGTCGAAGGGTATCCTTTTATCGGCCTTTTTGCCTTTGTAACCCTCGTATTTGCCATTCTCGGGTGGGTCTGCCTGACCCTGCTTGGTCTTTTCCTGACCCTCTTTACCGTCTATTTCTTCCGCAACCCCGAACGGCAGACGCCGCAGGGCGAAGGGGCAGTCGTTGCACCGGCGGACGGCAAGGTCATTTTTGTCGGTGAAGTCCAGGAAGATCGTTTTTTTAAAGAAGAGGCGATCAAAGTCAGCATTTTCATGTCTGTTTTCAACGTCCACGTGAACCGGGTGCCGATCAGCGGCAAGGTGGTGGACATGTTTTACAACAAGGGGCAGTTCTTGAATGCCGCCCTCGACAAGGCGAGTCTGCAGAACGAGCAGGCCGGTATTCTGCTTGAAACAGAGTCGGGCAAGAAAATCCTCTTTGTGCAGATCGCCGGATTGATCGCACGCCGCATTGTGACCTACCCGGTTATTGGCGATCTGATCGAGCGGGGGCAGCGTTACGGCCTGATCCGTTTCGGTTCCCGCGTCGATGTCTACTTCCCCAAAGGTGCAGAAGTCCTGGCCAAGGTCGGCGACCGGCCCGTTGCTGGTGAGACTATTCTTGGCTACTTGAAATGAGCGATGAACGCCCAGCCCTTGAACCGGCGGGCAAGTGTGCCTAAAGGGTAGGGGGGGGATGTTCTCCCTATCTGGCACATCCTCAATTTTCCTTCTTTACCATCTTTTTCGTTTATATGATTTGCGGCCCCTTGGGGTATCTTTTCAGGTTCGGAAAACGCAAACGAGCGATTGCCTAGAGAAGTTTCAGGATTGCAAACCTGGTGTGATGCGGCCAAAAAACCGCAGGGGATGCAGGCCTGTCGAAAGAAAATTCTTGACAGTAAATTGGTAACTCTGTTTTATTGTCTGAACGATTGTCGAAAAGGCATTGAAGAGGAGTAGTAGACAGACCTCCCGTTTCAGAGAGCCGGCGGTTGCTGCAAGCCGGTACGGAAAGCTGTTGAACTCGCCTTGGAGCCGCATGGGTCAAGCTGCCATTACTGGCGGCCAGCTCCTGCCGTGAGCCTGCGTAAATGGCCAATGAGGGTCCCATCGGGGACTGAACCAGGGTGGTACCGCGAAGCTTAAGCTCTCGCCCCTGTTTATTGGGGCGGGGGCTTTTTTTATTTTGTGAAAGGGGGTGGTCCTGTTGGAATCCGATCTAGGTGAGCTAGACCTTTTCTTGAATGAGACTAAACTGTTTGGCAATTGTGGAACCATATTGACCGCCCGTGGCAAATTTGACCTGGGGACGGGAAAACCGACTTGGAGGAAAAAATGAGCGAAGTGAAGAACATTACGATTTTTGATACGACTTTACGTGATGGTGAGCAATCTCCCGGTGCCAGCATGAATATCGAGGAGAAACTTCGCATTGCCCACCACCTGGAAAAACTCAATGTCGATGTTATCGAAGCTGGTTTCCCTATCGCCTCCGATGGAGACTTTGAGGCGGTCAAGCGCGTGGCCCAGGCTATCAAGGGGCCGCAGATTGCCGGTCTGAGCCGGGCCAACAACATGGATATCGATCGAGCCTGGGAGGCGTTGAAGTACGCCGGCGAGCGTGGCCGCATTCATACCTTTATCGCGACCAGCGATATTCACATGAAATACAAGCTCAAGATGAGCGAAGAGCAGGTCATCGAAACCGCCGTGAAGGCTGTTAAAAGGGCGGCCGGTTATACTCCCAACGTGGAATTTTCGGCCGAAGACGCGGTACGTACCCGTCTCCCCTTTCTGGCTAAAGTGGTCGAAGCGGTGATCGATGCCGGGGCCAAAACCGTCAATATCCCCGATACCGTCGGTTACACCATTCCTTCAGAGTATTTCAACATCATTCGCTACCTGAAGGAAAACGTGGCGAACGTCGACAAGGCCGTCTTGTCGGTTCATTGCCATAACGACCTTGGGTTGGCGGTGGCCAACTCCCTCGCGGCTGTCCAGGCAGGTGCTCAGCAGGTCGAGTGCACCATAAACGGCATCGGCGAGAGGGCCGGGAACTGCTCCCTTGAAGAGATCGTCATGGCCCTGCGTACCCGCCAGGATATCATGCCGTTCTCCACCAATGTCGTTACCGAGCATATCTATGCTGCCAGCAAGCTTCTCTCGACCATCACCGGGCTCGTCGTTCAGCCCAACAAGGCGATTGTCGGGGCCAACGCCTTTGCCCACGAGGCCGGCATTCATCAGCACGGCGTACTGATGGAAAAGTCGACCTACGAGATCATGACCCCCGAGTCGATCGGGCTCAACCAGAACAAATTGGTTCTCGGCAAGCACAGCGGTCGTCATGCGTTCATCAAGCGCCTCGAAGAGCTCGGCTACGAGCTTTCCAAGGAGGATACCGAAAAAGCCTTTGTCCGCTTCAAGACCCTGGCCGACCAGAAGAAGGAGATCTTCGACGAAGACCTCGACGCAATCGTCGCCGACGAAATCATCCGGGTTCCCGAGGTCTTCAAATTGCTGCAGATGAGCGTTTCTTCGGGCTCTTTTACCGCTCCGACCGCCACCGTCGAGATGGAAATCAAGGGCGAGGTGAAAAAAGACGCCGAAATGGGGGATGGTCCTGTCGACGCCACCTTCAAGGCGATCAAAAAGCTCACCGGCACGACCGCGCGTCTGCTCCATTTCTCCGTTGGGGCCATCACCGGCGGCACCGACGCCCAAGGGGAATGCACCGTTCGGCTTGAGCTTGAAGGGCGCGAAGTCCTCGGGCAGGGGGCTCATCCTGATATTATCGTTGCCAGTGCCAGGGCGTACATCAATGCTCTGAACAAGATTGAGACAACCCCCCTGCGCACCAGCGTTCATCTTTAACTCCGGCAGCAAGCAGGGAAAGACCGCGGGACGGATCTTGTCCGTCCCGCTCGATTTTCTTCACCGCTTCGGGGATGACCCCGGTCCGGAAACACAACCTACCATGGGCTTGCAAGATCCCCCCCGGTTGGGATAGGATTTGCGGGTACGATTGAGAATTGCACCATAAGGAGAGAGTATGGGAAAGACCATCGCAGAAAAAATCTTTGCTGCGCATCTGCGCGACGAACCGTTTACCGGAACCAAGGTTCTCGATATTGACCGGGTTCTGTGCCACGAAATCACCACCCCTGTTGCCATCGCCGACCTTGAATGGCGCGGCAAGGACCGGGTTTTCGACAACACCAAAATCAAGGCGGTCATCGACCACGTCACCCCGTCCAAAGACAGCAAAACGGCCCTGCAGGCCAAAATGCTGCGCGACTGGGCCCGTCGCCACGACATTAAGGATTTTTTCGATGTCGGACACAACGGCGTCTGCCATGCGATTTTCCCTGAAAAGGGGTATATCCGTCCCGGTTACACCGTGATCATGGGCGACAGCCATACCTGCACCCACGGCGCATTCGGTGCCTTTGCCGCCGGCGTCGGCACTACCGACCTCGAGGTCGGCATCCTCAAGGGGGTTTGCGCCTTTCGTGAACCGGCCACCATCCGTGTCAACCTCAACGGTACTTTGCCCGACGGGGTCTATGCCAAGGATGCCATCCTGTATGTCATCATGGACGCGCGCATGACCCTGTGCAACATGGCGATCGAAGCCGGCGGTACCTGCGGCGTCTGCATGCCCGACATGGTCACCGTCGACTACCTCTGGCCCTTTATCGAAGGGGAGTACCCCAGCAAGGAAGCGGCCCTTGAGGACTTCAAGAAGTGGCACTCCGATGCCGATGCCGCCTACGACAAGGTTCTCGACTTCGACATCTCGTCGCTCGAGCCCCAGGTGACCTACGACTACAAGCCCGACTGCGTCAAGAGCGTCGGCGATCTGGCCGGCGCCCGCGTCGACCAGGTGTACATCGGAACCTGTACCAACGGCCGTATCGAAGATTTGCGCGTTGCCGCTGCGATCCTTAAAGGCAAGCGCATCGCCGATACCGTTCGCGGCATCGTTTCACCCGCCACGCCGAAAATCTTCAAAGAGGCCCTCTCCGAAGGGATCATCGATATTTTCATGGATGCCGGCTTCTGCGTCACCAACCCCACCTGCGGCGCCTGCCTGGGGATGAGTAACGGCGTTCTCGCCGAAGGGGAAGTCTGCGCTGCGACCAGCAACCGGAATTTCAACGGTCGGATGGGCAAGGGCGGCATGGTTCATCTGATGAGTCCTGCAACGGCTGCCGCTACCGCCATCACCGGGGTCATCACCGACGCTCGCTCCCTGTAGCGGATACGAGTTGCAAGGTTACTTCTAAAAGGGAGAATTCGCACCATGGAAAAAATATTTGGAGGGCCGGCTATCTACCTCGACCGGTCCGATATCAATACCGACGAGATCATTCCGGCCAAGTACCTCACCGAGGTCACCAAGGAGGCCCTTCAGCCCTATATGCTCGAAGACCTCACCCTTGAGGGGTTCGACCCCAAGGGCGAAAAACTCAAAAATGCCCGGGTGGTCGTCTCCCGTGAAAACTTCGGCTGCGGCTCCTCCCGTGAGCACGCGCCCTGGGTTTTCGAGGTTAACGGCGTGCACACGATCATCGCTCAGAGCTATGCTCGTATTTTCCGCCAGAACACGTTCAACGGCGGCATGCTCGCTATCGAACTGCCCAAGACCGATCTCGACCGCCTCTTTGCCCTGCAGGGCGAGGGGGATGTGGCCATCGCCGTTGATCTCGACGGCCAGAAGGTCACCGCCACGGTTGCCGGCAAGACTGAAAGCTTTGCTTTTGACATCAGCCAGTTTGATAAGGCGCTGGTAAAGGCCGGCGGTTGGGTCGAGTTCGCCGACGCCCGCTACTGATCGGCGCTGTACCTACGGGTAAAACGCAAAAAGGCCGGACATTACTGTCCGGCCTTTTTGCGTTTCTCAGCTCGTCTCAGGTTTTGGGGCTGCTTTCTGTGGGAGCGAATTTATTCGCGATTTTCAACAACACCAATCGCGGTTAAAACCGCTCCTTCCAAATTCTCAAAAAACTTTGCCGGGAGCAGAGTATCCATAGTTTTGCACCGGGCACCGCTCAATCCCGGTAGCGCTTGACCAAGTCCCCGTAGTCATCGATACGCCGGTCGCGCAGATAGGGCCAGATGCGACGGATCTCTTCGCTGCGCTTCTTGTCGATTTCGACCACCAGCACCTTTTCGCCGTTTTCTCCGGCCCGGGCGAGGAATTCCCCCTGGCAGCCGGCTGCAAAGCTGTTCCCCCAGAAACGGGCCCCGGCCCCCACCCCTGATGGATCTTTTTCGAAACCGACCCGGTTGACGCTTATCACCGGGATGCCGTTGGCCACCGCATGGCCGCGCTGTATAGTGATCCAGGCCTCGCGCTGGCGCTCCTTTTCGTCCTCCGCATCCCTTGGGTCATAGCCGATGGCAGTTGGGTAGATGAGCATTTCGGCGCCGGCCATCGCCATCAGACGGGCCGCTTCGGGGTACCACTGATCCCAGCAGACCAGGACGCCGAGCCGGCCGACCGAGGTGTCGATCGGGGTAAAGCCGAGATCGCCGGGAGTGAAGTAGAACTTTTCATAGTAACCGGGATCGTCGGGGATATGCATTTTACGGTACTTCCCGGCGATCGAGCCATCCATTTCCAGAATTACAGCCGTGTTGTGGTAAAGGCCGGGAGCCCGTCTTTCAAAGAGGGAGGTGACGATGACGATGCCGAGTTCTTTGGCCAGGGCGCCGAAGGTGTCGGTCGAAGGCCCGGGGATCGTCTCCGCCTGGTCGAAGCAGGCGGTGTCTTCGGTCTGGCAGAAGTAGAGTCCGGCGTGCAGTTCCTGCAGAACCACCAGTCCGGCCCCCTCTGCGGCGGCCTTGCGGATCCCCGCGATGCTCTTTTTGATATTGCTGTTGCGGTCGGCACAGCAGCTCTGCTGCACCATGCCGATTTTCAGTCTGCTCATGCCAGGACTCCTTTGGGAAGCTGCATGGTGACGCAGTGCAGCGAGCCGTGCTGCAGGACCAGAGGGCCGCAGTCGACGCCGATAATCTCTCGCCCAGGAAAGGCCGACGCGACGGCCTCGAGGGCGGCCGCGTCTTTCTCGTCGTTGTAGGTCGGCACCAGGACGGCCCCGTTGATGATCAGAAAGTTGGCGTACGTGGCTGGCAGCCTCTCGCCATCCTCGTCGAAACAGGCTTTCGGCCAGGGGAGGGGGAGCAGGCGGTAGGGCGTACCATTTTTTGTGCGGAAGTTTTTCAGCTCGTCTTCCATGCGGGTCAGGGCGGCATGGTGCTCATCCTGCCGGTCGTCGCAACGAACGTAGGCGATGGTGTCGTCGGGGCAGAGCCTGGCCAGGGTGTCGACATGGGAATCGGTATCGTCGCCGGCCAGGTAGCCGGTTTCGAGCCAAAGGAAGTGGTCGCTGCCCAACAGGGTGTTCAACTGCGTCTCTAGCCCCTTGCGGTCCAGGTGAGGGTTGCGGTTGGGGTTGAGCAGGCACTCGGCGGTGGTCAGCAGGGTGCCCTGGCCGTCGCTCTCGATGCTCCCCCCTTCGAGGGTCAGCCCGGGTACTCGTACTGGGCAGTTGCCGAAAGCACCCGCGGACGCAAGCCGTGCCGTGATCTGGTTGTCGAAATTGGCGGCGAATTTCAATCCCCAGCCGTTAAAGCCGAAGTCAAGGAGTACAGGCAGGTTGCCCTCACAGATGGTGATCGGGCCGAAATCCCTCGACCAGGTGTCGTTGGTGGGGAAATCGCGGAAAACGATTCTCTCCATGACGGCATCGACATTGCGCAGCTTTTCGGCAATGGAGCCGGTCTCGGGGGCGACAATCAGCACCTTTTCGAAGCGACTGACTTCTTTGGCAATCTGAATAAAGACCGGTTCAACCAGGTGCAGATGATCGCACCAGTCACTTTCCTCGTGGGGCCAGGCGAGCAGAACTCCGTCCTGCTCTTCCCATTCTGCCGGTAAACGCACAGTCATAAAATGAATTTCCTTTTGAAGAGTTTACGCTTCGGTGAAGCGAGCAGAATCCTAGCCGAAGTCTTTCGGTTTTTCAACTTTTTGCGGGGGCCAGTTGAGCATTTTCGTGGCGGTCCCGAGTGAGGGAGCGATCGATTCGGTAACCTGGAATTTTCCTGGCCAATCACTCTGCAGACGATACCTCAGGTAAGATCCGGCGCTCAGAAGGGCAGCGGCCGCGGCGATCAGCAGAATGCCGCTGCGCAGACGTTTTCGAAGACGGATGGAGAAGCCTTTTTTGCCCCAGGGGAATTCGCCATCGTTGCGAATTCTCATTTCGCAGGCGGTAATCAGAAACAGCAGCCAGACCGCGGCCAGCGCAAAGCCGCCGACCACGTCGGTAAACCAGTGAACGCCGAGATAAACGCGGCTGCAGCCGACCAGCATGGCCAGGAAACTGCCGGTGACGACCATGGAAAAGCGGTCCTGCAGGTTTTTAACGGTGCCGAGCAGCACATAGATGAGCAGGCCGTAAAAGACCAGCGCGGCAAAAGCATGGGCGCTCGGAAAACTTGGGGAATGTGCCGCGAGCGTTTCGAAAAAGGGGGTGGGGCGCGGCCGGGCAAAAAAGAATTTCAGCAGGTAGACCAGCGCTTGGCCCCCGGCCGTGCCGACAAGCAGGATGGTTGCAGAAAAAAAGCGGTTGCTGAGGCACAGCCAGAGGCAGACCCAGCCTCCGGCAATGGCGATGATCGCCCCGTCTCCGAGGCGGGTGACGCCCAGGAAGAAGATATCGGTGTAGGGGTGCCGCATCTCGGGGATCAATTCGTAGATCCGGTAGTCGAGCGGCTGCAGCGGTCCGAGCGCCCAGATGAATATGAGAGACAGGCACGCGCTGAAAAGAAAGCCGCTGGTCAGGTAAAGGCCGGTGCCGTGCTGCAGGCTGAAGCGGTCGGCAATGAAGTTCCAGAGGGCCGGGTGTCGCCGGGCCACTTTTCTCATAAATGGCGTCGCGACAACCTGGCCCCATCCGTAGGCCAGCCGATGCCAGAATTTTACTGCCAGCCTGGAGAGTTTGGGCAGCCACTTTCGCCAGAAGAGCTGGTTGAGAATCACCAGGCCGATGAGGGCGGCGACCAGAAAACTGAACCGCCCCAGCCAGAGGCGCACCAGGTTCCAACTGCTGCCGAAAAAGTAGCCGATCCCCGGGTAGGCAAGGCCCCAGAGAGCGCCTGCCAGCAGGGCAAAGGCGGTAAAGGCTTTGGGGTTCATATGGGAAGAGCCGGCGACAAACGGGATAAAGGGGCGCAGGGGGCCGAAAAAACGGCCTAGAAGGACACTTTTGCCGCCGTGCTCGATGAAAAAAACCTGGGATTTGCGAAACAGGTCAATGCGTTTTTGGAAACTCGGACGGTTGAGCAGGGTAGAGCCCATGCGGGCGCCGAGCCAGAAGCTGATCAGGTCGCCGAGCATGGCACCAGCGGTGGAAGCGATCACCAGAGAGAGATAGGTCCCCTTGCCGTGCGCCGCAAGGAATCCGGCGAAGACGATCAGTACGCTTCCGGGCATGAAAAGCCCCACAAGCGCCAGGGACTCCAGCAGGGAAATGAAAAATATCAGGATGTAATAGGGTCCGCCGGATGGAAGCCAGCGAAAGATCTCCTGCAGCCATGACTCCATGGAGGCTACTCCTTGGTTGGTCTTTTGATTTTACCAGAGGACCGCATGGAAAGCTGCATCAGCCATTAAAACGCTGGTGCCAGGAATCGAAAACTAGAATCTTTTCTTTACCGAACCGGCTTAGCGTTTGGCGAACCTTGTCGGGGGAGCGTTCCCGGTCGCTTTCCAGGGGGTTTTTGGAAAAGAAAAGGTCGGCATAGGTGACGATCTGCTCTTCGACCGAGAGTGGAATCATGTCGCGGTCGGGCAAAGGGAGGTTGGCCGCCCGAATCTCTTCAGCTCCGCCCCTTGTAGGCGTGGGCCAGGTAGGGGAGGTCGCCCCGGCAGCCGAGCTCGGGCGCATCGGTGTACAGCATGCCGATGTCGTGAAGCAGGGCGGCCTCTTCGACAAAGGCGGCATCGACCGATTCCAGATTTTGCAAAAATGCGGTGACGCCAGCCGCTTTCGCGGCTACCCGCATGCTGTGTCTGAGCAGGATGCGGTGGGCCAGGCTCCCCGCAGGGTAGTATTTTTCGATCAATGATATCGGGTCCATATCTTACCTATGCCATTGCTGACCAAAGGAGTCAAGAGCGATAACCCGACCGCGGTCGAGTTTGGCGTTGACAGTTTCGGTGATGGGAAGATAAAATCCGACCGCGGTCGAGAATTGACTCGGCTTCATTGCATATTCTGTAGGAGCGAATTCATTCGCGATCCAACAGCCGATTACACCATCGCGGTTAAAACCGCTCCCACAAAGGTCGGGGCAAGGGGTTTGCCCTCCTGTAGGGGCGAATATATTTGCGATTACGATTTTCTGAAGGAGAAAGCGTGGCAGGAGTCCGGGAGACGAGAAAAAAGGAGACACGCCAGGCGATCCTCGAGGCGGCGATCCGGCTATTTTCAGAGCAGGGGTACGAAAAGACCAGTATCGCGGCCATTGCCCGTGCGGCCGGGGTCGGCAAGGGGACCATCTACGGCTATTTCGGCGCAAAGGACGAAATCTTTCTCGCCTTTTGTGAAGACGAGATCGAGTATGCCTTTAATAAAGTGGCTGAAGAAAACGACCCCGATGCGCCTCTTATCGACCAGTTGATGACCCTCTTTATGAGCCAGTTCGAGATGATTACCGCCAATCGGGAGTTTGGCCGACTGCTGGAGCGGGAGTTGATTTTCCCCAATGAAGCAACGAGCGAAAAATCGAGGACCCTGGGTCTGCAGTACCAGAGGCGTCTCGGCGAGATTCTCACCCGCGCCATCGGCAGGGGGGACCTGAAGGACGAGAGCGACCTGTTGCTGGTGATGGCGCATTTCTACGGCCTGTATGTGATGGTGCTGCACATCTGGTTCAGCGGCGGTATCTCCAGCAAGGAGGACGCCGAACTGATACTTCGAGCCTTTTTGTTGCAGGCCTTGGGTGGCCTCGGCAAGGAAATGGCCTTGAGCGGGGGGGATCAAGCCCTCCTTGATCGGTTGAAGCAACAGTGGAAGGAGGCCGGTCTGACATGACAGCCCGGGGGATTGTCCTTAAAAAGCTGATGGTCGGCATGTTGCTGTCCCTGGCCTGCACGGCGCAGGCGGTGGAGTACGTCGAGGGGCTCGACGAGTGGCCCGTCATGAGTCTGCAGCAGGCCGTGCAGAGGGGCCTGGAACAGAACTTTACCTTGCAGGCGGCATCCCTTGACCCTGCCGTGGCCAGGCGAGATGTGACCGTAGAAGAGGCCCGGTTCGATGCGGATCTGAATGCCGCCGTTTCGGCCGCAGCCAATCGGCAGCCGGACACCCTGTTGTTTCAGGAGGGCTCGGGCAAAAAATACGCGGGCGAAGCGGGGGTCGGTAAAAAGTTTCATGCGGGCCTCGATGCCAGTCTCGCCCTGAAAACGACTCGTTCCACCGGAAATACCGGGCAGACGGTCCGCAGTCCCGAATACGGCACGGCCCTGGTCCTTGATTTGACCCAACCGCTGCTGCGGGACCTGGGCAGAAGTGTAAATACGGCCGATATTCGCAAGGCCGGTATCGGCCAGCGCCAAGCCGCCTTGGGGTACCTCGACCAGGCACAGCGTCTGGCTGAAGCGATTGAGACCGGTTACTATGACCTGTCCCAGGCCATTGAAGTCTACAATTACCGCATCGAATCCCGCGAGCTTGCCAGAGAACTGGTGGAAGGGAATCGGGAAAAGCTCGAAGTCGGGATCATCCCTATTTCAGAAGTGCACGAGGCGGAAACCGCCGTTGCCGGTCGCGACGAACTGGTATTGTTGGCCCGCCAGCAGGTCGAGTCGGTCGGAAATCGCCTCAAGGGGCTGTTGGGAATCATTCAGGAATATCCCCTGAGCCGAAACTTTTACCGCAGCGAAGAGCTACCCGAAGCGGTTCTTCCCGTCCCCGAACTCGAAGCTTCCCTCGGGCGGGCCCTGGAAGATCGGCCGGATCTGGAGAGTCGCCGGCTGGAGGTGGAGAGCAACCAAATCCGCCTGGAGTTCGACCGTAACCAGCTGCTGCCGCGCCTCGATCTGCAGGCGACCCTGAGTGTTAACGGCGTCTCCGGAGACGATGGCAACCTTGCCGGGAATGTCTCCCATCGCGATTATTTCGATTCGGTTGACCATACGGCCGGGGCTGACGGCTACCAGTGGTTTGCCGGGTTGAAGTTTTCCTATCCCCTCGGCAACCGCTCCGCCGTTGCCCGTTATGAACAGGCCAGGCTCCTGAAACGAAGGGCCATCTTGTCTGTCAAGGCGCTGGAGACCACTGTTGAAACAGAAGTGATCAACAGCCTGATCCTTGCCAAAAGAAGTCTGGAGAGGGTGAAGGTGGCCCAGCGCTTCAATGAACTGGCCGACCGGACCATGAGGCAGGAGATGGAGCGACTCGCCGAAGGGCTTTCCAATACCTTCAGGGTTCTTGATTTTCAAGAAAGGCTGATTGACGCCCGCATTCGCAAGGTAACCGCCCTGGCCGATTTCAACAAAGGGATGGCGAGTATGGCCCGTGCCACCGGCGCCAACCTGGAGCGGTTCGATATTACCCCGATCCTTCCGGATGAGGAGATTCTGCATGATAAATAAAGCGTTAAGTGTGCCCTTGCTCCTCCTCTCTTTTGCTATTGGTGGCTGCGGAAACAGTAATGATGTCGATGCCAAGCCCGACAGTCCCCCTGCAGCCAAAGTCCAGGTGATGAACGTGAAAATCCTGACGCTCGAACCGCAGGATCTTGAAGAAAACTTTGTTCTTCCGGCCAACCTTGAAGCCTGGGAGGACCTGACACTGGCCGCCGAGCAGGCCGGGGCGATTCGCTGGGTCGGTCCCAAAGAAGGCGACCGCATCAGCAAGGGTGAAGAGATCCTGAAGATTGACCCCGAGACGCTTGAGGCCAGCCTGGCCAGGGACCGGGCCGAACTCGAGCGGCAGAAGGGTCATCTTGATCGCTTGCGGCGCCTGGTCGAGAAGCGCCTGGTCAGCCAGCAGGAATACGAAGACGGCCGACTGGCCTTCGAAGTGGCCAGGGCTCAGTTTAAACTCTCTGAAGTGGCCCTGAACAAGAGTGTCTTGAAAAGCCCTGTCGACGGCGTACTCGATGACCTGCTGGTCGACCGTGGGGAATATGTCGGTGTGGGGGATCCGATGGCGGTGCTGGTTCAGGTCGACCGGCTCAAAGCGCTGATCGATGTCCCGGAAAAAGATGTCTCGTTTCTAAAGGGGGGGCAGCGGGTGAAACTCGTTCTGGCGTCGACCGACGGCCGTGACGGACCAGAAAGGGATGGCGAGATCATTCATCTCGCCTACAAGGCCGACCCCATGACCCGAACTTACAGGGCCAAGATCGGCGTCGATAACCGCGATGGAGCGATGCGTCCTGGCATGATCGTTCGGGCCCAGTTTCTTCGCCGGAAATTTACCAATGCCGTCGCCGTGCCACTGTACGCACTGATTGACTACGAAGGGGAAAAAGTAGTCTATGTCGCCGAGGGGGACGTGGCGCGGCGGGTTATCGTTCGTCCCGAGGCGGTGCTCGGTGAACAGGTGGTAATCAGCCAAGGGCTTTCTGCAGGGGAGCGGCTGATCGTCAAGGGACAGCATGTCCTCAACGACGGCGCCGCTATCGCCGTCAGGGAGGAGTAGATGCTCATCTCCAATGCTGCCATTCGTCAGCGCAGCACGGTCTTTGCGCTGATGTTCATATCCATCGTCGTAGGCATCTACAGCTATGTGACTCTGCCGCGGGAGTCGAACCCCGATATCACCATTCCCTACGTTCTGGTGGTCACCGCTTACGAGGGAGTCGCTTCCTCGGATATCGAATCGCTGGTGACCCTGCCCATCGAACGCAAGCTCAAAGGGCTTAAAGAGGTCAAGGAAATCCGCTCGGTCAGCGCCGAAGGCTCGTCGATGATCACCATCGAATTCAATCCCGACGTGGAAATCGACGACGCCATGCAATGGGTGCGGGATAAGGTTGATCAGGCCAAGGGGGATCTGCCCGGCGATCTGGAAAACGATCCTTCCATCCTCGAGGTCAATCTCTCCGAATTCCCAGTGCTGATGGTTGCGGTCTCCGGCGAAGTCGGAGAGACGGCCCTCAAGGCGGTGGCTGAAGAGCTCGAAGAGCGTGTCGAGGAGATTCCCGGGGTCCTGGACGTGGTCCTTACCGGAGGTAGGGAGCGCCAGGTGCGGGTCGAGTTCGATCCCGACCGGCTGGCAGCCTACCGGCTCTCTTTCTCGGAGATTCTCGCTGCCATTCAGCGGGAAAATGTCAATATACCCGGGGGTAGTATCGATATCGGCCAGGGCAAATATTTGCTGCGCATCCCCGGCGAGTTTACCGACCCGTCCCAGATCGACAACCTGGTTATGGTCACCCGGGAAGGCAAGCCGATCTATTACAAGGATGTGGCGGCAGTCGATTTCACCTTTGAAGACCGTGTCAGTTACGCTCGGCTGGGCGGAGCCGAAAGTGTTACCCTGGCCATTAAAAAGCGTGTCGGCGAAAATATCATCGCGGTGGCCGACCAGGTTTTTGCATTGCTTGAAGGGGCCAAGCACGTGCTGCCTCCCGGGGTGACGCTGTCGGTCACCCTCAATCAGTCCAAAGACATCCGGCGCATGGTTTCGGAGCTGGAAAATAACATCCTCACCGGCCTGATCCTGGTGGTGGCAGCCCTCTTCCTGTTCCTCGGTTTCCGCAACTCCCTTTTTGTGGCCATGGCGATTCCCTTTTCGATGCTCTTGTCCTTTATCGTCATCCAGGCCCTGGGCATCACGCTGAACATGGTCGTTCTCTTCAGCTTGATTCTCGCTCTGGGGATGCTGGTCGATAACGCCATCGTCATCGTGGAGAATATCTATCGGCACATGCAGGAGGGCAAAGGTCGGGTTGCCGCCGCACGGGAGGCGGCAGGGGAGGTTGGTTGGCCGGTGATCAGCTCGACCCTGACTACCCTTTGCGCCTTTTTTCCCATGACCTTCTGGCCGGGGCTCATGGGCGAATTCATGAAATTTCTCCCCCTGACCTTGATTATCACCCTGAGCGCGTCGCTCTTTGTTGCCCTGGTGATCAACCCGGTGGCCTGTGCCAGTTTCATGAAACTTGATGACAAGGCCCAAAAAAGTGAAGGTGACGAAACGGCGGTGGTTCGGGGTTACCGGCTCCTTCTCGAGAAAGCTCTCGATCATCGCTGGAAGGTCGTGGCCGGGGCGGCCGCTCTGCTGGTAGGGATATCGATACTCTATGCCGTTCTGGGTCACGGGGTGGAGCTCTTTCCAGATACCGAACCGAACCGTGCCTTCGTCGAGATCAAGGCGCCTGAAGGAACCAGCCTCGATGCCTCCAATGCTATCGCCAAAAGGGTGGAGGAGATCGCCGCTGGCGAGCCGGATATCAAGTTCGTCATCGGAGAGGTCGGGGTGGCTCCGAGCGGAGAGGAGGGGGGCGACAACGGCGGACAGACCCATATGGGCAAGGTCTCCCTCGAATTTGTCGATCGCGCTGAGCGCCATGAAAACACCAACCGGGTTCTGGAGCGAATCCGCAAGACCATGGCAGGATTTTCCGGGGCGGAAATCAAGGTCGAGAAGGAAGAAAACGGCCCTCCCACCGGGGCGCCGGTCAGCATCGAAATCAGCGGAGAGAGGGTCGAAGTTCTTGAGATGCTGGTGACTCGGGCTCGTGAGCTGATTCGCGATGTTTCTGGACTGGTCGATTTAAAAGATGACTTCTCCAAGGCCAAGCCGGAGATCAGGGTCGTTGTCGACCGCGAGAAAGCGAGTTTGCTCGGTCTGTCGACCTCTGAAATTTCCAATATGGTTAAAGCGGCCATCAGCGGCACCAAGCTCGGAACCTACCGCCACGGTCAGGATGAATACGACATTATCGTGCGTTTTCCACAGAGGCGCAGGCAGAGCTTTGCCGATATCGAAAACCTTCTGATCCCCACCCCCCAGGGAGCTCAAGTTCCCCTATCGACCATCGCGCGCCTCGAGCTTGGTACCGGTTTCGGGTCGATCCGCCACCTCGACCAGGACCGGGTGGTGACCATTTCGGCCAATACAGAAGGGCGCGGCAGCAACGAGGTGCTCAAAGACGTGCAGCAGCTGCTGGCGCAAATGGAGTTGCCATCGGGCTATCGAGTCAACTTTGCCGGCGAGCAGGAGGAGCAGCAGAAGGCTTCGGCCTTTCTCGGCAAGGCCTTTATCGCGGCGATCTTTCTTATTTCCCTGGTGCTGGTGACCCAGTTCAACAGCTTTTCCCAGACCCTGATCGTCATGACCTCGGTCGTTTTGTCGCTGACCGGCGTCTTTCTCGGCTTGATGATCACGGCGACCCCCTTCGGCATAATCATGACCGGCATCGGGGTCATCTCCCTGGCGGGGGTGGTGGTCAACAACGCCATCGTCCTGATCGACTATATCAACCAGCTGCGCAGGCAGGGGCTTGAATTGCGTGACGCTCTGGTCAGGGCGGGGGTGGTTCGGTTCCGCCCGGTCATGCTCACGGCCATGACGACCATCCTGGGGCTGATGCCGATGGCCATCGGAGTCAGTTTCGACTTTCGCAGTTTCACCTGGGAGATCGGCGGAGAGTCGGCCGAGTGGTGGGGCCCGATGGCGGTGGCGGTGATTTTCGGTCTGGCTTTCGCCACGATCTTGACCCTGATCGTGGTGCCGGTGCTCTACTCGTTGGCGGCTCGGTTTGCTTCGGAACAGCAACATCCGTGAGGAGTGGGCAGTGCAACCATCCGTAGGAGCGGTTTTAACCGCGATGGCTCTGTCGGTAATTTGATCGCGGATAAATCCGCTCCTACAGGGGGGACAGGACTCTCGCCCGGGGCCTTGTAGGAGCGGTTTCAGCCGCTATGGTGCATTCGGGGACCACCCTGCAACGACTTTGGGTATTACAGGAAACTTTCAACGAAAAAGGGCGAGCCATCTGGCTCGCCCTTTTTACGCTGCGCTTGATACGGAGTTCAACTGAATCTTATACAGAAGCGAGCATTCTCCGGGCCGCATTCGACATGGGTGACCTGGCCCTCATGGGGGCGCATGGGGGGGGCCTGGTTTCTCTGGCCGGATGCAAAGTCGAGCAGCAGGTTTCCCACCCGCATAGAGGTCACCCGAATCGCATTGGTTGCTTCGCGGAGGTCGTAGGCCTCGATAATCTCGACCCAGTTGCCAATTGCCAGGTGCTGAGAGCCTTCCCGTGGAATCTCGTACTGATTGTCCATGACCGACCTCCATACAGCGGGTGTGGGCTGAATAACGTATACGCTACTTATAACCACTCATGGAAAATTAGCAAGAGTCTTTTTTAGCAATCACCAATCAAGCGGTTCGCAGGTTGCGTAGAAACAGAAAGAGCAGGGGGGGAAGAAGGATAAAGAATTTCAGCGACAGGATGCTGGCCCGGTTGCGCCGCTGGCTGGCCGACTGGATGTGATGTCGCATTCTTGGCCCCTGCAGGCCGCGCATGGCGGTCAGCAGGAAATAGAAAAGAAAACCCCACCAGGCCCCGCAAAAACCGAGTCCGAGATACCCGCCGAGGATCAGGACAAAAAAGATCAGGGCCATGCCCCGTTCTCCCAACACGAAGAACGAGCGGTGGCTGAGCAGCGAGAAGAGCGCCACGGTCAGGTTGGCTCCGGCCCACACCGGCCCGAACCACGCCAGGGGGACCCCGGTTTCTTGCATATAGGGCTGGATCAGCCAGACCGGAAAAAAGGATGAGATGCCAAGAACCGTCGCCAGCAGAATCGTGTAGCGCAGCGACCTGTTCTCTTTGAGGGCGTAGCGGCAGGTATGCAGGGCTTCGGTCAGATGGGATTGGGGACGTTCACCGGTGTCGGCCGGCGTTTCAACCAGAGAGCGGCTGATGGCAAGAGCCAGCACCCACACGCCGATCTGAACGAAAAAGGGGAAGAGGGGGGTGACCGCGTACATCACGCCGGCAAACAGGGCGCCTGCCGCTTCCCCGAACTGGGCGTAGCCGGTCATGCGGCCGTCGTAGCGGGAATAGTGTTCTTCGTCGCCGGTCTGGCGCAACGTTTCGTACAGCAGGGCGCTGTCGGAGCCGCTGATAAAAGCGAAGGAGATGCCGAGCAGAATCTCGGCCAGCAGAACGCTTAAAAAGGAGTCCGCTACGGTGTAGGCTCCCCAGCCGAGGATGCCGATCACCGAGGCCAGGTTCAGTGCCGAACGGTAGCCGAGCCGGTCGCTCAGGTAGCCCGACGGGTATTCCATGAGCAGGGTCGCCAGCGAAAAGAGCCCCTGGAGCACAAGGATCTCGGTCAGCGACAGCCCCACCTGGTCCTTCCAGAACAGGGTGATAATGGCCATCGGAAAGAGGGCCATTTTCAGGAAGGAGAAGGCGTAGAGTTTGCGGATGTTGGAGGAAATGTTCAAAGTTCGAGGTTCCACGTTCTAAGTTCAAAGTTTCATGTTCCATTTATTAACCCCGAACGTCGAACCCGGAACATCGAACAGTCTTTTCAGTTCCTGTTTTAACCCCGAACCTCGCACCCAGAACGTCGAACTGCCTTTACTCCTGCCAATAAATACAGGCGGCCGGGCAGTTGTCCATCGCCGTCTCGATCTTCTCTTCCGGCGCTCCGGTGGGATTGTAGACTTCCGCCTTGTGCTCCCCATGGTCATGGTCGTGGGAATCGTCATGCTCCCCTTCCATGCGAAAGACTTCGGGACAGACCTGGGTACAGACTTCGCAACTGATGCAGCATTCCTGATCGACAACGGGAATTCGGGCCATGATTGAGTCATCCTTTACAGTTCTTTTTGGCGGCATGCTACCAGCTTTAGCATTTATTTGCCAATCCAGAAATGCCCTCCTCAGCAAAATGTCTAAAGCCCGACTCCTGGAAAATATGTCAAGCTGTGCAGCACTTTTTAGGGTGGTGACTATTTTGATTTGTCGTCTCGATTCTCCCGGTTCATATTTTGCAGTACCAAGCCTTGTGTCAATGAATTGTCATGCCCCCCTTGGCCCATAACGTATTAGGTTTGAGGGGGCAACTTTTTGTTTCCGACGGCTCTTTTATTGCCGTGAATTTTGTTTCTGCTGGAGAGCTTTGTGGCGAAAAGAGTAGGCCTTCGCACCGAAATAATTGTCAGCCTCGCCCTGCTGCTCGGCGCGGCGCTCCTCTTTGCCGGGTTTCTTCTTCTCAAACTCACCGAGCGGGAACTCGTCACCCAGAGGATCTCCAGCATCGTCACAACCATGGAAATCGTTTCCAAGGTATTGACAGCAGATCTGGGCAAGAGTCCAGACTCTCACGGTGTGGTATCCAGGCGGTTAAGGGATGCCTTCAAGCCGCTCTTGTCTCTTGCGGTTCTCAATTCCTGGAGGCTTCTGGACAAAGAGCTGAGTCCCGTGATGGCCTTTCAGGAAGACAAGCTTCCTCTTAAATCCGAAGCCGATGGCAGGCGGGCCCGCCTTACCGGCGATGTTCAGGTCGCAACCAGCTATCGCTCAGGTTGGCTGACTCCCGGGGGAGAGGACGGCGGGGCCGTGGTGGTCACTGTGCCTCTCTGGCAGCGGGGTGAATTCTACGGGGTCGTGCAGGCCAGGGTCTTGTTGAACGATGTCAAGGAGCGGATCGCCTCAGCGCGACAGCTCGTTCTCCTGTATGCGGCGATGTACGGTGCGGTACTGATCGTGGCGGGTATTTACCTGCTCAATCGCAATGTGGTGAGGCCGATCGGCCGTTTGCGGGAAATGACGCAGGAAGTGGCCTCGGGAAATCTGGAAAAGACCGTCCCGGTCGATGGCGCCCGCGAAATTGCCGAGCTGGCCGAATCGTTTAATGCCATGACCTGGGCCTTGAACCATAGTCGGCAGGAAACCCGGTCTCATATCGATTCACTGCAGCAGGCCAACCAGGAATTACGTCAGACCCAGAACGAACTGGTGCGTTCGGAGAAAATGGCTTCGGTCGGACATCTGGCCGCCGGTATGGCCCACGAGATCGGCAATCCTCTTGGCGCAACCGTCGGGTACCTCGAGTTTCTCAAGGCCGGTCTCGAAAGCGAGGGGCAGAGGGATATCGCCCAAAGGGCGCTCGCCGAACTGGAGCGCATCGATCGCCTGGTCCGCGAACTCCTCGATTACGCAGCCCCATCTTCGAATGAGCCAGAGAACCTGGACCTGCTTGCCGCCGCAGCCGGCGCCGCGGACTTTTTGCGGCACCAGGGGGTATTTGACCATCACCGTCTGCAATGCGACCTGCCGCAAGCCCTGCCAGCGGTTTCAGCTTCGAGAGATCGTCTGCAGCAGGTACTGGTGAACCTGCTTCTCAATGCCCGCGATGCAACCGACGCGGGTGGCACGATTACCTTGGACGCCGGAACCCGGGACAATCGGGTCTGGCTTGGAGTCTCCGATACCGGATGCGGAATGAATTCCGATGTGGTGAGTCATATTTTTGACCCATTTTATACGACCAAGCCCCCGGGGCGGGGGAGAGGTCTCGGGTTAGCCATTTGCCAGCGAATCATTGAAGAGGCCGGTGGGCGTATAGACGTATGGTCAGAAGAAGGCATGGGCAGCGAGTTCAAGTTGAGCCTGCCCATAGCGGAGTCGTGACATGACAGCAGAGCGCAAACGCAGAATTATAATTATCGACGATGAGGCTTCCATGCGGCACATGCTGCGTCTGGTCCTTGAACAGGAAGGCTACCAGGTCGCAGAAGCTGCAGACGGCCGGGCCGCTCTGGCGGAACTGGCGGACAACCCCTGTGCTATGGCCCTCTGCGATATCCGCATGCCCGATATGGACGGCATGAGTTTTTTGCAGAATCTGCAGCAGCGCAACATGGCTCTCACCGTGATTATGATGAGTGCTTTCGGGTCGGTCGATACCGCCCTCGAGTGCATGAAAAAGGGGGCGTACGACTTTATTTCCAAACCGTTCAAGCCCGACGAGGTCATTCTGGCCATCCGCAAGGCCGAAGAACGGCTCGGCCTGCAGACTGAAAACGCCCGCCTGAAAGAAGCGCTGGCCTCGGGGAAAAGAGACCGTCGCCTCGTCTATGCCAGTCAGGTGATGGATGAGGTCATGACCCGGGTGCAGAAGATCGCCGAGGTTTCTTCACCGGTGTTGATTACCGGGGAAACCGGCACGGGTAAGGAACTGGTGGCGCGGGCGCTGCACCGGCAGGGTCCCCGTAAAGATCGTCCCTTTCTTGCGGTTAACTGCGGTGCCATTGCTTCGGGACTGCTCGAAAGCGAGCTGTTCGGCCATGTGCGGGGCGCCTTTACAGGAGCCGACCGGGCCCGTCAGGGGTTGTTCAGCGCCGCTGATGGCGGCACTCTGTTTCTCGATGAAATCGGCGAGATGCCCATCGATCTGCAGCCCAAACTCCTGCGGGTGCTGCAGGAAGGGGAAATCTTGCTGGTGGGCGAAAATCGCCCCCGAAAGGTCGATGTACGAGTGCTGGCCGCGACCGGTCGCGACCTGCATAAGGAAATCGAAGCCGGCAGGTTTCGCGAAGACCTCTATTTCCGACTGGCAGTGGTCGATGTGCAGGTCCCCCCGCTGCGCGAGCGAAAAGAAGACATCCCGGCAATGGCAGAACATTTCCTCTCCGCCGTGGCCCGCCGGGAAGGGCGGCCGGTGCCGGTGCTGCAAGACGATGCCGTCCAGTCGCTGATCGATTACGACTGGCCCGGCAACGTGCGGGAGTTGGAAAACCTGATGGAAAAGGTGATGATTTTTTGCCGGGAAGAAACCATTGATCTCGGTTCCCTTCCCTGGGAAGTCCGTCGCAGGGAGAGGGACCTCAGCAGCAATCTTTCGCTGAAACAGGCTATTGCACGCATCGAGCGCGAATATATCCGCAAAGCCCTGGCCGCCACAGGCGGCAATAAGACACATGCTGCCCGCCTTCTCGAAATCAGTTTGAGGGCTCTTATTTACAAAGTTAAAGAGATGGACGAAACATGAAAAGCGGAATCACAAATTCTGGGCAAACCAAGCAAACCTGCAGTTCTTTTTAATTCTTTTGATCGGCCGAATACGATCGGCCTCTTTACCTACTGACTCTCTCCAAGATTCAGGCTGAATCCCTGATTTGTTTTAGCGCCCTCCGAGTCCTCTACAGCGATGCTGATCATGTAGGCTCCCGCAGGAACGCCTGTGAGTTCCCAGGAGATTAGGCCGGTTTCGCTGATGGTCATGTCCCCAGGGGCTTTTTCCAGGCTGTACACCAAGCCGTGGCCGTCTGGGTCAGTGGCCTCGACCTGGTAGAGGTACTCCCTTGTCTCGAAATTCAACGGT
>CALZIC010000112.1 GCA_945787285.1 uncultured Desulfuromonadales bacterium | reverse complement strand
TGCACTGATGTTTCAGTCAGAAAAGCCGGGTTTAAGTATCCGCTATGGTTGCGGTATTTGCAATGGTACCGAAGGCCGGAATCGAACCGGCACGCCCGAAGGCAAAGGTTTTTGAGACCTTCGTGTCTACCAATTCCACCACTTCGGCAAAGCGGAGTGAATTATAGATAGAAGCGGTGCGATGGTCAAGATTTTATGACAAGTTTTTTTAAGTTGGTACTGAAACAGATGGCCTTTGGGACTGGAATTGATCCATCGACACAGGCGGGGAGGTTATCCACAGATAGTTGTGGATAGGGTGTGCTTAACTCGTGGGGCGTGTCGTGTCGTCGCCAAGGGCCGATAAGATCGTTTCGGCCATCGCGCCTCTGGCGATGGTGCGCCCTTCAGCGCTGGCGATGGGTAAAACGTCGATCAGGGCGTTGGTGAGAAAGGCCTCGTCTGCGTCGTACAGCTCCTCCACGGTGATGTCCCGCTCCTCGGTGGACATGTCGAGGGCTCTGGCGGTCTTCAGCACCTGTCGGCGCATGATGCCGCCGAGGACCAGTTCGCCGGCCGGGGGGGTGACCAGGGTTTTGCCTGTGACAATAAAGAGATTGGAGGTCGCCCCTTCGAGAAGCCGCTGGTCGTCGGTGATAAAGAGGGCTTCCCGGGCGCCCCGGCTGCGGGCGTGGGCGGCGGCATAGAGGCAGTCGGCATAGTTGCCCCGCTTCATCTGCGGCAGGTGGGAGAGGGGGTTGACCCGGCGGTTGGGGGCGAACACGCAGCTGACTCTCTGTCGGCGGCCGGCCTCGTCCGGTTCAAGGTAGGGCGAGGCGGTGATGATTTGGCGTCCCTCTTGCGCCGGAGGAAAGGCCAGGGAGCTGAAGGTGCCGCGACTGACGGTCAGGCGCAGGCGGGATGCCGGCGTTTCCAGGCGCTTGGCGGTGGCTAGCAGCGTCTCTTCGGCCTTGTTGCGGTCAAAGGGCATCTGCAGAAACCGGCAGCTCAGTTCGATGCGGTCGAGGTGGTCCGCTAAATAGCGGATCGAGCGGCCGCGCGCCTTCATCGTTTCGAACAGGGTGTCTCCAAAGAGCACCGAGCCGTCGTTGACCGGAAGGGCGGCGGTTTCGGCCGCAACGAAGCGGCCGTCGATGTTGACGATCATGGCTTCTCCTCCAGGGTTCGCTGCAGGGCTTCCCCCTTGGCCAGGCATTCGGCCCATTCGCGCTCGGGCACAGAGTCGGCGACGATGCCGGCGCCGACCTGATAGGTGATCTGGTCGCCGAATCGCTGGTAGGAGCGGATCAGGATATTCAGATCCATGTCACCGGTGACGCTGATGTAGCCGGCGCTGCCGGTGTAGCTGCCGCGTCCGACCGGTTCGAGCTTGTCGATGATTTCCATGCAGCGTTTTTTCGGCACCCCGGTGATCGTCCCTCCGGGGAAGGTGGCGGCGAGCAGGGCGAAGGGGCCGACGTCCTCCCGCAGTTCGCCGCGGACATTGGAGACGATGTGGTTGACGTGCGAATAGCGCTCCAGCACCATCAACTCGTCAACGACCACCGTCCCGGGCCTGCAGACCTTGCCGAGGTCATTGCGTTCCAGATCGAGAAGCATGATGTGTTCGGCGCGCTCCTTGGGGTGGGCCAGCAGTTCGGCCCGAAGCTTCTCGTCCTGCTCGTCGCTGGCCCCGCGCGGGCGGGTGCCGGCGATGGGCCGGGTTTCGGCGATGCCGTCATGCAGCGAGACCAGCCGCTCCGGGGAGGAGGAGATGATCTCAAAGCCCGGCGAGCGCAGCAGGCAGGCGAAGGGGGCCGGGTTAATGCTGCGCAGCCGCTCATAGAGCGAGGCGCTGCTCCCAGTGTAGCGGCCGTCGAAGCGGCAGGAGAGGTTGGCCTGGTAGATATCCCCGGCGGCAATGTATTCCTTGGCCCGCGCCACCATCGAACAGAAGGTTGCCTGGTTGAGAATCGGTTCGGGGCGCACGGAACCATGCGGAGGTGGCAGCTCCAGTGGCTGTTCGAGTGCCTTGCGGACCTTTTCTTCGAGTTGCTCCAGGTCGGTGTCGAGGTCGAGGGAGGCCAGGGTCAGCAGCCCGCTGTGGTGATCGTAGACGGCAGTCAGGTCGACCCATTCGAGCCACAGCTCGGGCACGGGACGGTCGCGGCGGGCCGTGCGGGGAAGGTCCTCGATCGACCAGGCCAGGTCGTAGCTGATGTACCCGAAAAATCCTCCGGGAAACAGCGGTCCTTCGGGGGCTTTCTCGATGCGCCGAGAGGCGAGAAGCGTTTCCAGAACCTCCAGCGGCGGGCCGAAAAGGTTTTGTGCCCGGCCTTCGACGATGCGGACAAGCCCTTGCTGGTCGAGACGGTACGACTCGCAGCTGCGCAGCGGCACGATGCTGTAGCGGCCTGTTTTGGGCGCGGCATTGCGGCTTTCGAGAAAACCGGGCCCTTCGGGAGTCAGGTGCAGGTACAGGGCCAGAGGGTCGAAGTGGTCGAGGGTGAAGGTGCGCGAAGCGTAGCTCATTGTTAAGCCGTATTAGTGCAGGTGTTGCAGGGCCGATGTTTTATCTTTCGTCGGGACAAGCCGGGACTTTGCCCGTTCGGGTGGGCTACCTTATTGGTTTTTCGCAGATTTTTCAACTTAAAAGGGGGAGAAGAGCGTATTGACAGGCGCCGGGTCACATCCGGATTTCGTATAAAGAGGGGCGCAAATAAAAAGGGTCGGCTCAATTTGAGCCGACCCTTTGTTTGTTTTTGGTGGAGCTAGGCGGGATCGAACCGCCGACCTCTTGAATGCCATTCAAGCGCTCTCCCAGCTGAGCTATAGCCCCGTGCAACGGAGCCAACTTATAGCAAAGGAGCAGCCGGGGTGTCAACAGGTTTTTTACAGAAAAAGCGAAAAACCCCCAAGAGCGGCCAGCCCCATCACAGCACCAGGCTGACCAGGGAAATTCCTGCCGCCGCCAGCAGGAAGGGGTCGCAGTCGCGGAACTTGCCGAGGGCCAGTTTGATCAGCACGTGGGAGATGAACCCGAAGGCCAGTCCGGTGGCGATCGAATAGGTCAGCGGCATGAGCAGGATGGTTAGAAAAGCGGGCGCCGCCTCCTCGAAGTTGTAGAAATTGATCTGGCCGATACCGCGCATCATGAAGATGCCGACAATAATCAGCGCCGGGGCCGTCGCATAGGGTGGGACGGCCGCGATCAGGGGGGTGAAGAAGACCGCCAGAAAGAAGAGCGCGGCGGTGACCGCCCCGGTCAGTCCGGTGCGTCCGCCGTCGGAGACCCCGCTGGCCGACTCGATGAAGGCGGTGGTGGTGCTGGTGCCGAGCAGGGCGCCGCCGACGGTGGCCAGAGCGTCTGCGGTGAGCATGCGCGGCAGGCGCGGGATCTCACCGTGTTCGTCGGTCATCCCCGCTTCGCGGCAGACGGCCAGCATGGTGCCGAGACTGTCGAAGAGATCGACGAACATGAAGGAGAAGATGCTCGCCCAGAGCGAGACCTGCAGGGCCCCGGTCAGATCAAGCTGAAAGGCGATCGGGGTAATCGAGGGGGGCAGGGCGACAATGCCGGAGGGCAGGGGCGAGATGCCGGTGATCATGCCGGCGGCCGCCGTGGCGACAATGCCGATCAGGATCGCGCCGCGCACCCGTTTGATTTCAAGAATAATCGCCACCAGCAGTCCGAACAGGCCGAGGGTGGCCTGGGGGGAGAAACGGCCGAACTCCACCAGGACCGCATCGTTTTTCGCCACCAGGCCCAGGTTCTGCAGTCCGATAAAGGCGATAAAGAGCCCGATGCCGACCGAAGTTGCCAGGCGCAGGGCGAGGGGGATGGCCTTGACCATCCGCTCCCGGACCCCGAGCCAGGTGAGCACAAGGAAGAAGACGCCGGAGAGAAAAACCACCCCCAGGGCGGTGGGCCAGGCTACCCCCTGGCCGAGGACCAGGGTGTAGGTGAAAAAGGCGTTCAAGCCCATACCCGGAGCCATCATCAGGGGGGCGTTGGCCCACAGGGCCACCAGCAGGGTGGCCAGGGCGGCGACCAGGCAGGTGACGGTGGTCAGGGCCCCCTTGTCCATTCCGGCGGCCGAGAGGATCGAGGGATGAACGAAAATGATATAGGCGCCGGTTAAAAAGGTGGTGGTTCCAGCGATCACTTCGGTGCGGGGGGTGGTGCCGTGACGGTCGAGTTGAAAGAGTTTTTCGAGCATGGTGATGGTCCTGAGGCTGGGGAAAGGCAAAGTTCGACGTTCCAAGTTCGAGGTTGGAAGGCTGGGGACTTAGAACTTGGAACTTAGAACTTGGAACTTGGAACTTGGAACTTGGAACTTGGAACTTGGAACTTGGAACGGAGTTTTTTCACCCCTCACCAAAGCAAAAGGCCGGAGAATCTCTCCGGCCTTTTGTTTTGGTGCTATGTCAGGGCCTCTGGCCGGTTATGCGGAACAGCGCCTCGAGGTATTTTTCCGAAGTTTTGGTCACAATTTCCTCCGGCAGCGGCGGCGCCGGTGCTGTTTTGCCCCAGTCGAGGGTTTCGAGGTAGTTGCGCAGAAACTGCTTGTCGAAGCTGGGCTGGGCACCTCCGGGCTGGTACAGGTCCTTGGGCCAGAAGCGGGAGGAGTCGGGGGTCAGGGCTTCGTCGATCCAGATCAGCTCGTCTTTGTACACACCGAACTCGAATTTGGTGTCGGCGATGATGATCCCCTTGGTGTCGGCCAGGTCGCGGGCCCTTTTGTAGATTTCGATGGTGACGTTTTTGGCTTTTTCGGCCAGCTCCGCCCCGCACAGCTCGACAGCTTTGTCAAAGGTGATGTTCTCGTCGTGCTCACCGAGTTCGGCCTTGGTCGAGGGGGTGAAGATCGGTTCGGCGAGCTTGTCGCTTTCGACCATCCCAGCGGGGAGGGGAATGCCGCAGATGCTGCCGTTTCTCTGGTAGTCCTTCCAGCCCGAGCCGGACACGTAGCCCCTGACGATACATTCGATCGGCAGCGGTTTGGCTTTTTTAACCAGCATGCTGCGCCCTTCGAGCTGGTCGCGGTACTGGTGGGTCACGGCCGGAAAGTCGCTGACATCCATGGCCACGATGTGGTTGGGGATAACGTCTTTCATCTGGTCGAACCAGAACTTGGAGATCTGGGTCAGAACGTAGCCCTTTAAGGGGATCCCCTGGTTCATGATCACGTCGAATGCGGAGATGCGGTCGCTGGTGACGAGAAGCAGGTGCTCACCGAGGTCGTAGATGTCACGAACCTTCCCCTGGTTGACGAGGGTGAGTTCGGGGCAGTTGGTCTGGAGAACGGTCTTTTGCATAATCTGGTTTATCCTTTTTCGATCGAAGCCAGAATGTTCGGCGCGATAACGATTTTGGCCTTTTCTCTGAGCTCCTTGAGTTTATCGTCGATCATCTGATCCTGTTTGCGGCTGAGGACGGTTGCGCGCAGGGTTTCCTGCTGTGCCGCATCGATGCTCGCTGGGTCGGGGGTCTGATGTTCCTTGAGTTCGGCAATGACGAACTTGCCGTCGATTTCATGGACCTTGTCGGAGGCCGGGCTGTCAGTGGTCAGGGTGAAGGCGGCCTGAGCCAGTTCGCCGATATCTCCGAGCCGGGGGATGAAGTTGCCGTACGAGCGGGTAAAGAGGCCGGTTTCCTCGACGGTCAGGTTCTGAGTCTTGGCCAGCGACGACAGTGTCTTGCCGCCCTTAAGGGCTGTCAGCATCTCATCGGCGGTGCGTTGTGCCAGCTCGAGGGTGTACTTGCTGCGGTAGGCCTGCTCGACTTCCGAACGGACTTCGGCCAGCTCGGGGAGACGGCTTTCGCGGCGCTCTTTGACGGCATAGAGGATGACGTTCTTTTCAAGGGTGACCGGGCGGGCGATTTTACCAGGCTCCAGGCTAAAGGCGGCGCCGCTGATTTGCGGGACATCGCCGAGTGAGTCGATCGGGGCGCTGCGTTCGAAGAAGTTGGTTTCCTTGATGCCCAAATCGTTGGCCTTGGCGGCCGCGTCGATGTCGCCGTTTTTGCGGTTGATGTTATAGGCGTCCATGGCTTTTTCGAGTGCCAGTTGGCGGCTTTTCTCGGCGGTCACTCCGGCCTTGACCTGGTCGAGGACTTCGGCCTTGGGCTGGATTCCCGCCTCGATGTACTGTTCGCTCTTGATGATGTGGTAGCCGAAGGGGGATTCGACCAGTTCGCTCAACTCGCCCGGTTTGAGGGCGAAGGCCGCCCTTTCGAATTCCGGTACCATGGTGCCCCGGGTAAAGAAGCCGAGGTCGCCGTCCTGGGCGATGGTTCCCTGATCGTCGGAGTACTGGTGCACCAGTTCGCCGAAGTCTTTGCCGGTTTTGGCCAGTTCGAGAACTTTTTCGGCCAGCTGCCGCTTGAGGTTCCGGGTCGCCTGGTCCGCGTCCTGTCCGACCTTGATCAGAATATGGGCGGCTTTTGCTTTCTCCTCGATTTCGAAATTATCGAGATGGCGGCGGTAATACTTGTCCAGGTCCTCGTCGGTATGGGTCACTTCATTTTCGTAGCGGCTCGGCTCGAAAAGGAGGTAGCGCAGCGCGACCGACTCTGGGATGCGGAAATTTTCCTTGTTCTGGTCGAAATAGGCCTTCAGGTCCTCTTCGTTGACCTTCACCTGGCTTTCGAAGAGGCCAGGGGCAAGGCGAACAAAAGAAAGGTTGACCTTCTCGTTCTGGTTGCGGAATTCCTCGGCCACTTCCGCCTCGGCAACGGAAATGTTCTTCTGCAGGGTGTCGCGGACCTGGGCGGCGAGGAGCTGATTTTTCTGGCTGGCTTCGAAGTCCTCGGGGGTCAGGCGCTGGTAGGCGAGCACCTGCAGGTAGCGGGCCTTATTAAATACGCCATTTTCCTGAAAGGAGGGGATCGCCGCGATCGAATCGACCAGTTCCTGCTGGGAGACCCTGATTTTCATCCGGTCGGCCTCCTGAACCAGCAGCGCCTGGTCGACCAGCGAATTGATGGCCTGGCTGCGCAGTCCGAGCTGTTTTTCCATCGCCGGAGTGAACTGGTCCCGGTAGACGTTCTGGTAGAGGCTGTAGATGTTGCCGTACACCGTTTGGTATTCATCGTAGCTGATCTCGGTATCGTTGACCCGCACCGCATAGGTGCCGCTCTGCCCTCCGCGATCCCCGGGAGAGGTCATCATGGCGTAGCCGATGACAAAGCTCAGGATGATGACGGCAAAAGCAGCCTTGATAAAGACCGATTTCTGCTTCTTTCGGAACAGGTCCAACATGGATGGACATCTCCTTTTTTGGTGGTTTTTTCAGGACTTTGAAACAGGGAGGC
This sequence comes from uncultured Desulfuromonadales bacterium, assembly GCA_945787285.1. Lineage (GTDB taxonomy): Bacteria > Desulfobacterota > Desulfuromonadia > Desulfuromonadales > Trichloromonadaceae > CALZIC01. Next base: position 1,072 of record CALZIC010000112.1, on the reverse strand, counting down.
ATGTTAGACAATCAGGGTTGGAAATGCAATAACTTTTTGCGTTTTCCGGCTTGAAAAGCGGGACCGGTTTTGTTAGGGTGGACGACTGTTTTTAAAAGCTATTCCTCTTCGGAGTGAAAGGAGTACACCATAAACATGTTCAACCTATTTGATGCCATCTGGGGGATGTTTTCGAATGACCTGGCCATCGACCTGGGGACTGCCAATACCCTCGTCTTTCTGAAGGGAAAGGGGATCGTTGTCAGTGAGCCTTCGGTGGTTGCCGTGCAAGAAGATGCTCGGCCGGACCCCCGGCAGCATCGTTGCCATCCGCCCCATGAAAGATGGGGTGATTGCCGATTTCGACATCACTGAAGAGATGCTGCGTTACTTCATCCAGAAGGTTCACAACCGCAAGACCCTGGTGCGGCCGCGCATCGTCATCTGCGTCCCTTCGGGCATTACCCAGGTCGAAAAGCGCGCCGTCAAGGAGTCGGCTGAGTCGGCTGGAGCGCGCGAGGTTTACCTGATCGAGGAACCGATGGCGGCTGCCATCGGTGCCGGCCTGCCGATCACCGAGGCGAGCGGTAACATGATCGTCGATGTCGGCGGCGGCACCACCGAAGTGGCCGTTATTTCCCTGGCCGGGATCGTCTATGCCAAGAGCGTCCGCGTTGGTGGCGACAAGATGGACGAAGCCCTGGTTCAGTACATGAAGCGTCGCTACAACCTTCTGATCGGCGAGCGCACGGCCGAGCAGATCAAGATCGAGATCGGCAGCGCCTGCCCCGACGACGAGATCCGCACCATGAAGGTCAAGGGGCGCGACCTGGTTAGCGGCATCCCCAAGACCCTGGAGATCGACTCCAACGAAATCCGCGATGCCCTGTCCGAGCCGGTCAATGCCATCGTCGAGGCGGTGCGTATCGCCCTCGAGCGGACTCCACCCGAACTGGCCGCCGATATCGTCGACAAGGGAATCGTCCTGGCCGGAGGTGGCGCCAACCTGCGCAACCTCGATGTTCTGCTGCGGGAAGAGACCGGGCTGCCGGTGGTGATTGCCGAAGATCCGCTCTCCTGCGTCGCCCTCGGT
>CALZIC010000111.1 GCA_945787285.1 uncultured Desulfuromonadales bacterium | reverse complement strand
TCGACGAATTCGACGATGGTCGGTGCCTTGCTGATGCGTTTGCGTTCAAGACCGACCGCATGGGGCTTTAGCGCATCGACAAACTTGACGGCCTGCTCCTCTTCGTCTTTGCTGGGGCGGGTAAAGAGGGAGAATGCCAAAAAGGCGCCCAGGTTGAAAAAGAGGGTCCAGAAGAGGGAGTGGGTCCAGATGTCGAAACCGCTCAGTCCGAAGAGCTGCAGCGGACGAAGAAAATCGAGGCCGAAGGGGCCCTGGTCGAGAATGCTGCTGGAGAGCCATCCGGAGCGGACGAAAGAAGGGACCAGCAGGGTATAGAACCAGATGATGAATCCAAGGATAAGCCCGATGGCCGCCCCTTTCTGGGTTGCCTTTTTCCAGTACAGGCCGCCGATGAGGGAGGGCGCGAACTGGGTTGCCGCCATAAAAGATATGAGACCGATATTCACCAGGGCGTAGGAGTCCCCCACTACGCGGTAAAAAGCGTAGCCGAGGAAGATAACGATCAGGATAAAGAGGCGCTTGAGATAGATCAGGATTGCGGAAAAGTCGGTGGCGTTGAATTTTCTCCAGAGAATGATCGGCATGACCAGGTGGTTGAGAATCATGGTCGAAAGAGCCACCGAGGAGACCATCACCATGCCCGCAGAAGCGGAAAAGCCGCCGATGAAGACCAGCATGGCGAGCCAGGGGTGGCCGGCCTGCTGTGGTATCTGCATGACAAAGTAGTCGGCGCTGGTGGTATCGCCCCCATTGAGAATGAGACCTCCGAGGGCGATGGGGATGACAAAAAGGTTCATCAGAAACATGTAGGCGGGAAAGCGCCACATGGCCGCCTTGATATGCTTTTCGTCGGAATTTTCGATGACCATGATGTGAAACTGGCGTGGAAGAAACATGAAGGCCATTATTGACATAAAGGTCAGGGTGAACCACATGGTATAGGGGGTCTGCTCCGTGCCGATAAGGAGCAGGTGCTTACGCTCCGGGTATTCGGCCAGGAAACGGTCGAAAATGTCGGAGAATCCGTCGAACAGACCGTAGGTTACAAAAAGGCCGGCGGCGACGAAGGCGACCAGTTTGACCAGCGATTCGAGAGCGATCGCGGTGACCAGGCCTTCGTGGCGCTCGGTCGCATCGAGATGCCGGGCCCCGAAAAGGATACCGAACAGACTGAGAAAGATCGCCAGGATAAACGCGGTGTCGATGAAGGGCGGCAGGCTGGGGATCACCTCCTGGATGACCGTCCCGGGCACGGAGGAGGGGGAGGCCAGCAGGTCGAAGGTCTGGGCGACCGCCTTCAACTGCAGAGCGATGTAAGGCATGATGCCAAGGACGGCAAATACGGTGACCACGGCACCGAGGAAAGGGGATTTGCCGTAGCGGCTTGAAATGAAGTCGGCGATGCTGACAATATTGTGTTCTTTGCTGATGCGCACCATTTTGCGCAGCAGGAAATACCAGGTGAAGGCGATGAGGGTCGGCCCCAGGTAGACGGGAAGAAAGTCGAGACCGCGGGTTGCTGCACGACCGACGCTGCCGTAAAAGGTCCAGGAGGTCAGATAGACGGCCAGGGAAAGGGAGTAGACGTTGGCGCTGGCCAGCAGGCTTTTGCCCGTCGCCCGCTTCTGGTCGGCGTAGTAAGCCACCGCGAACAGCAGTCCGAAGTAAAGCAGGGACAGGATGGCTATAATTTGAACGGGAATCATTCCGAGGCGTCCCTCTGGTTGCTGTCCGGCTTCTCTTCAGCCGGGTCATCTTCGAGCCTGTGGCAGAAAAGGTAGATGACCAGAATGGAAAGGGGCCATCCCAGAAAAAAATAGAGAATCAGCAGGGGAATGCCGAGAATCGTGGTGGCTTTGTTGAATATGTGAATAAAAGGGAAATTGAGCATAATTATGCCCAGGATGAAAAAAATCACCCAGGCTTCGCGGATATGGCTGTTGTCATTGCTCTTCGAGGACACGACCCGATCCTTTTTAACGATTGACTGGATACTTATCGGAAAACCTGCCTGAAACAGAACGATTCTGCTATTTTGCAGACCCTTGCTCGATCCCTGCATTCTGCCTTTGATTCATTATCCTGTCATCAAATATCTTTCAAAAATCAACCATCGGCACGGGACAGCCTGTTCAGGATCAGCTGCGCATTATATGCGGTGCTATCTCGGGTGTCGATGTGGATCCGGTCCGCATCCTCAAGCGGGGGCTCAAATTGATCCGCCTGCCTGGCCAGCAGTTCCGGCCGGCCGTCGGAGGGGTCGACGCCCTCCTGCTGCCGCCGGGACAGGCGTTCAAGTGCGGTTTGCTCGTCACAGGTCATCCACACGATCAGAAATGGTACGCCGGCCTCCCGAGCGGCCCGCCGGAAGGCGTCGCGTTCGTCCTTTTGCCCGAAGGAGGCATCGACGATAACGGATATCCCCCGGTCGAGCGCCTCCATACTTTTATCCAGAAGGATTCCATATGTTTTTTGCGACATTTCCGGGGTGTAGATGCCTTTGCCGAAATCCGACGCGCATCGCTGCCGGGGAGAGAGACCTGTGAGGATTTTCCGTTCTTCATCCGATCGCAGCAGGGTGGCGTTGAGGGCTCTGGCCAGAACGCCGGCGACGGAACTTTTGCCGACCCCCATGAGGCCGCAGGTCAGGACCAGCGTGGGCGGACAGAGGTATCCCAGGGCCTGGTTGAAGTAATCGAGTGCCCGCTGGCGGGCCTTTTCCCGCGATGCTTCCGGGGCCTGGGAGTCGCTGCAGAGAAACGATTCGACCTTGCCCCTGACCCAGGCACGATAGATCTTGTAAAAGGGGAGAAGGAGCGGGGCGGCTCGATCTTCGCCGACGACGTTCTGGTAGGCGTCGAGGAGAATGGTGGAAAGATCGCAGCGTCCGCGGTGCTCGAGGTCCATAAGCAGAAAGGCTAAATCCGACAGACGGTCCCCCACCCGGAAGCGTTCGTTGAATTCGATGCAGTCGTAAATGCAGATGGTGTCGGTCAGGCAGATATGCTCGGCATGCAGATCCCCATGTCCGTCGAGGATAAAGCCGGAAGCTTCCCGTTTTTCGAGCAGGGGGGTGTGCTGGTCGATGAAATTTTCGACATACGACTTTACCAGGGTGTGAGCCGGCTCGGTCAGGGTCTGGCCGATACAGGGGGCGGTCTGCTCCAGGTTTTCCTGCCAGTTGGTTATTGTCAGATCGACATGCGAGCGCCCTCCGGGGCCAGGTGGGCTCCGAGCCTTGCCATCTCAGCCGGCAGGGTCGAATCGCCGGCTGAAAGCATGAAGTCCAGCATGCGATTTTCTGGAAGCCGCTTCATGTGCACCGCGTAGTCAATCAGTTCTCCCTTCCCGCCCAAGGTGACCCGGTCTCCCTGGCGACGAATCTCGACGACCCCCAGGTAGGTGTCGGGGCAGAAGGGACTGTTGAGGCGCACTTCTTCGGCGCAGTAAAAACGGCGCCTGTCAGGCGTTGTGAAATTGAGAAATCCAAAATCGACCGGTTTTTTAATTTTGTACACATGCTCGGCGGTCAGGTAGAGGCGGGAAATATGGGTTTCCCTGAAGGTTACCGGACCTTTTTTCCCGGGGTAGGTTTCCGGGTTCATCAGATGTTGGTGCAGTGTCCTGGCATCCATGGCGAACCTCGCCCCGGAAGGACAGGAGAAGAGGTCGATGCGGCCGGCCTTCCTGCCTCCCGTGTTGCGAACCGTTTTGTTGACCAATGGTGGTTTTCTAAGATGCTGAATTTACAATAAATGCTAACACAAAACGACAAGCTGTAAAGGCGCGGGGCTTGCCGGTAAAAGAATTGACGCTCCACCTGTGGTATGATATTAAACAAATTAATTTCAGCACGCAGTCGGGGCGCCTCTCTCCTCGCGTGCCGGCTCGGTTTTCACCGAGCGAACTACCTTGCTTTCCACGGAAATTCACGTCTTGACGATATTCCAGCACCCCTTAAATCTGTTTCGCTGCCTCCTTACTGTTGTCATCGCCGCAGCCTTGTCCGGTTGCGCATCCCCTGGATGGTTCGGGCACTCCGCCTCCGCTCCCCTTGGATCAGGGGAGGAGGCGATTGCCTACCATGTCGACAGCCCGGATACCGACGCCATTGCACTCTTTCTCGATGCGCGCCTGCGGGTCGCCGAAAACGATTTTGAGAATGCGGTACATTCCCTTAAATCGGCCATCGACAACGACCCCGATGACCCCTATCTGCACTATTCCCTCGCCGAACTTTACCTGGCTCTTCGCGAGAACGACAAGGCGGTCGAGGCGGCCAGAGAGTCCACCGTTCGCGCCCCCGACTTTGTCGATGGCCACTTCCTGCTGGGAAATATCTATTTCCACCGGGAACAGAACCAGGAGGCCGTCGAGCGGTTTCGCCGGGTTATCGAACTCGATAAAGAGTTTGAGGACGCCTACCTTCTTCTGGGCATCGCCCAGGCCAGAGACGGTCATTTCGACGAGGCCGTCGACGTGCTCAAGTCTCTGCTCGAGCAATTCCCCGATTCCGCCAAAGGGGAGATGACCCTGGCCCGACTTTACCGTGAGATGGATCGTCCGACCCTGGCTGAAAATGCCTACCTGAGAGTGTTGAAGGCTCGCCCTGACCTCTTGTCGGCCTATTACGAGCTTGCTGAACTTTACGAGGCTGAGGACGAAGTCGACAAGGCGCTCGAGGTGTATCGAAACGCCTTGAAGGACGATCCTGCCAACCGCGATATACGGCACCGCATGGTTCGCCTCTATGTCACGAACAACGACTATGATCGCGCTCTGCAGGAGTTGGAGGCGATTGTCGGGGATCATCCCGACGATCTGGAGGCGCTGCGGAAAATCGGCCTGGTTTATCTTGAAAAAGAAGAGTGGGACAAGGCGGCCGACTCCTTTTCCGAAATTCTGGCGGTGAAACCCGAACTGCATCAGATAAGGTTCTATCTCGGCACCTCGCTGGAGAGGAATGAGGACCCCGAGGGGGCCATACAAGCCTTTTCACGCATTCCGCGGGACTCGGATGTGTACCCCGACGCCCTTGCCCACCTCGGTTTTCTCTACCGCCAGTTGAACCAGTCCGAGCGTGCCATCGCTCTGATCGAAGACTGGATCGGGGAAGAAACCCGCAGACCCCAGCTCTTTACTTTTCTGGCTTCGCTCTACGAAGAGGAAGAGGCCCCGGAAAAAGCCCTTGCGGTTCTCGAAAGAGGGTTGAAGGTGTTCCCCGAAAACAGTGAACTCTACTACCATATGGGGATCATTTTCGAACGCCTGGGGAAGCGGGACGAGGCGCTGGATGTAATGCTCAAGGCCGTGATGAAAAATCCGGAACATGTCGAGGCCCTGAATTATATAGCCTATACCCAGGCCGAGCAGGGAGTGCGGCTTGAAGAAGCCCTCGAGATGGCTAAGAAAGCTCTTTCCCTGAAGGACTCCGGACATATCGTCGATACACTGGGGTGGGTCTATTTCAAGCTCGACCGTTTTGAACTGGCCCGAGAACAACTCGAAAGGGCGGTGCAGATGATGCCTTCGGACCCGGTCGTCAGGCAGCACCTCGGGGATATTTACCAGGCCCTCGGCCTTCGGGAGGAGGCCGCCGAGACCTACCGCGAGGCGTTGAAACTCAGCCCCGAGGACGCCGGGTTGAAAGAGAAGCTTGAACGCCTGGGGAAATAACCTTTCCCCCTATCGGGCCGCCCCGCCCGCTTGTTGACATGACAGGACCTTTGATTGAATATGTTTCGTCACGCTGCCGCACTTCTGGTTATTGTCCTGCTGGCAGTCTTTCATGCCGGCTGTGCTCCCAAAGTCATACCGTCTGCGGTGGAATCGTTCCCCGTTTCGCGGGAAATCGAACAGGCTCTGCTTGACTCTCTGCAGGCCACTGCAGGTGCCTTCCACTCCCTCGAAGGGATGGCGAAGGTCAAGGTGGTTCTGGGGGAAAAGAGCCTGTCCGGCACCCAGGTGCTGGTGGCTGAAAAGCCGGACCGTTTGAGAGCCGAAACCCTCAGTCCCTTCGGTTTCGGCCCGCCACTGGTCCTTATCGCCACCGATGGCCGCGACCTGGCCGTGATGGTTCCCCTCGAAGGCAGGGTTTACCGGGGGGAGGCTTCCCCGCAGAACATGCAGAAATTTACCCACCTCCCCCTGCAGGTGGAAGACCTGGTACGCATCCTTCTTTACCAGGTTCCTCTCATTCCCCATCATGAACAGGTTTTCAGCGCTTTTTCCGCCGGCGGCTACGGGCTCGCTCTCGAGGGGGACGGCAGGAGGCAGAGCCTCGCTTTCAACCAGGCGATGCAACTGGTCGAGTCGGCCTATTATATCGATGGGGAACTGGCGTTCAGGGTGAAATACGATACCTTTTCAGAAGGCGATCTTCCTTTTCCCCAGGTCGCTTTTCTCGAAATGCCCGGCAGCCAGGCCGAGGCCCGGTTGAGTTTCAGCGAGGTGCGCACCAACGTTGTTCCTGACAGGGAGCGGTTTTTCCTGAAAACGCCTCCGGGCTATACGGAAAGTACGATTCCATGATGATTACCGGCAACAAGGGAGGGATGATGGTGTTCTGGAGTAAATTCGCAGCCTGCCTGATGCTTCTGCTGCTGGTCGGCTGTGATCGACAGGATGTGGCGTTGCCGGTCGAGGAAAAAGAGACCACGCCGGCGTTTGGCGATACCTTTATCGAGGCCTCCATCGGCGATGCCAGTAACCTGCTGCCGGTGCTCTCCTCCGATTCGGCTTCTTCGCAGATCAGCGGCTACGTCTACAACGGCCTGTTGAAATATGATAAAGACATCAATTTAATTGGAGAACTGGCCGAGTCGTGGGAGATCTCCGAAGACAACCTGACCATTACCTTCCATTTGCGCAAAGGGGTCAAGTGGCACGATGGCGCCCCGTTTACATCGGCCGATGCCCTCTTCACCTATCAGCTCTACGTCGACCCGAAAACCCCGACAGCCTATGCCGAGGCTTACCGTCAGGTTGCAAAAGCCGAGGCTCCCGATCCCTACACCTTTCGGGTGACCTACGACAAGCCCTATGCTCCGGCTTTAGGGAGCTGGGGGGTGTCGATGCATCCCAAGCATCTGCTCGAGGGCCAGGACATCACCAAGAGTCCGCTGGCCCGCAAACCGATTGGAACCGGTCCCTTCAAGCTGGTTGAATGGAAATCCGGGGAGAAAATCGTCCTCGAATCGAATCCGGATTATTTTGACGGGGAGCCCTACCTGAAGCGGGTTGTTTACCGCATCATTCCAGACCAGTCGACCCAGTTTCTCGAACTGCAGTCAGGGGGCCTCGATTATATGGGGCTGACTCCGATCCAGTACGAGACCCAGACCGATACCCCGGCATTTAATCGACGATTCAACAAGTACAAGTACCTGGCCTTCGGATATACCTACCTCGGTTACAACCTGAGCCGTCCCTTGTTTCAGGACAAACGCGTGCGGCAGGCGCTGTCCCTGGCCATCGACAAGCAGGAACTTATCGACGGGGTTCTTCTCGGGCTGGGGCAGGTTGCGACCGGACCCTACAAGCCCGGCGCCTGGTATTACAATACCGAGGTCAAGCGATATCCCTATAACCCTGAACAGGCCAAGGCCCTTCTGGCTGAAGCAGGTTGGGCGGACAATGATGGCGACGGGGTTCTTGATAAGGACGGCAGGTCTTTCTCCTTTACGATCGTTACCAACCAGGGGAACGATTTGCGGGTAAAGTCCGGGGAAATCATCCAACGCCGCTTCAAAGAGATTGGCGTGGATATCAAACTGCGCGTCGTCGAATGGTCATCTTTCCTGAAGGAATTTATCAACCCCGGCAATTTCGACGCAACCATTCTTGGATGGTCGATCGGGTTCGATCCCGACCAGTACAATATCTGGCATTCAAGCAAGACCGGTCCGCGCGAATTGAACTTTATCCGCTACAATAATGCCGAAGTCGATGAGCTGCTGGAAAAGGGGCGGCGCACCTTCGATCAAGCCGAGCGCAAGAAACTGTACGGTCGCTTTCAGGAAATACTGGCCGAAGAACAGCCTTACACCTTCCTTTATATCGGCGAAGCTCTGCCGGTGGTGGCCAAGCGTTTTCGTGGCATTGAAGCCGCTCCGATCGGTATCCGGTATAACTTTGAAAAATGGTACGTGCCCGAGAAAGAACAGAAATACAAGCGATAGAGGACGGACGACTCTGAGCCCATGCTTTATTATCTTGCCAAGCGATTGTTGTCGATGGTTCCGCTGTTGATCGGAATCACCCTGATCTCTTTCGTCGTCATTCACCTGGCGCCGGGCGAGCCGACCGACATGCAGACCCAGCTCAACCCCGAAGCGGGGGCCGAACTTCAGGAGCGGCTGCGCGCCTACTATGGCCTCGATCAGCCGCTTCACGTTCAATACGGACGCTGGCTGTCGCGTTTTGTTCAGTTCGATTTCGGGGACTCCTTTGCCCAGGACAATCGACCGGTGATCGACAAGGTTCTGGAGCGGCTTCCCATCACCATATTGATTAACCTCCTCTCCATCGGGGTCATTCTCGCGGTGGCCATCCCTATAGGCATTTTGTCAGCCACAAAGCGCAATTCCCTGTTCGACCGGTCAACGACTATTTTTGTCTTCATCGGTTTCGCTATGCCTTCTTTCTGGCTGGCACTGCTGCTGATGGATTACCTCGGGGTCCGCTTGGGTCTATTCCCTATCTCCGGGGTCAAGTCTCTTGGGTATGATTATCTCACCTGGGGGGGGCAGGTCTGGGATATGATTCACCACTTGATTCTTCCGGTGTTTGTCTCAGCCTTCGGGGGGTTGGCCGGGATCTCCCGCTATATGCGCTCGAACATGCTCGAGGTGGTGCGCCAGGACTACATCCTCACCGCCCGGGCCAAGGGGCTCTCGGAGAAGGTCGTCATTTACCGCCATGCGCTGCGCAACGCCCTGCTGCCGGTCATCACCATTCTCGGGCTTTCCGTCCCCGGCCTGATCGGCGGAAGCGTTATCTTTGAGACCATTTTCGCCATCCCCGGGATGGGCAAGCTCTTTTACGACGGCGTGATGATGCGCGACTACCCTCTGATCATGGGGATTCTGGTGATCGGGGCGATCCTGACCCTGCTGGGCAACCTGATTGCCGATGTCAGTTACGCCCTGGCCGATCCGCGTATTCGCAAGGCCTGATCGATTCGGGTGCAATGGCGTTGCGCAGAAGCGGGTTGTTCTGCTAAAAACTTCTGCCGGCTTTGCCATTCCCCGGACATTCACGCAAACCAGCCTGCATTATCGAAAGAGCGCCTGATCGCATAGGGGCCCTTGGCTCAGGAGTCCGCTGCAACAGAGGGAAAAGGTTTGATTGACTGTCATTGCCATCTGCTTCCGGGGATCGACGACGGCCCGGAGACCCTCGAAGAGTCGATCGGGATGGCTCGCGCCTTGAGGCAGCTCGGATTCACCGAGATCTACTGCACGCCGCACTCTATTCCGGGGATGTACGAAACGTCACCCCAGGATGTCCTGGAGGGGGTGGCGAGGCTGCAGAGAGCCCTGACCGAGGCCGGCATTACGCTGCGGCTCAGGCCGGGGATGGAATATTACCTCGACACCTTTTTCCCCTCCCGACTCGTCAATCCGCAGCCCCTCGGCTCTTCACGGCTGCTGCTGGTCGAGGCCCCTTCCTGGGCGGATGCCGAACTGGTCAGGAGAAACGTTCTGCAGATCGTCCAGGCCGGCCTGGTGCCGCTGATCGCGCACCCGGAGCGGTGCCACCTGCTGCGCGTCGATGTTCCCCGCGCGGGAGTGTTGGGTGAGCTCGGCAGAATGTTGACCGGCAGGGGGGGCGCGAGGGGAGCGGGGGCGGTCCGCTTTTCCCCCTTTGTCGCCGAACTTCAGGGGATGGGCTGCCTCTTTCAGGGGAACATCGGCAGTTTTGCCGGGCGCTACGGCAGGCAGGCCTCTCAGAGGGCCGCCGGTTTTCTGGCCGGGGGGGGATACAGCTGTCTCGGCAGCGATTCGCACCCTTTTTACAACCTCGACGAGATGCTGGGCGAGGGGCTTAAAAAACTCGAATCGCTCGACGGCGGGCACGATCAGCTTTATCGGCCGGCCGTACTGGCTGACTAATACGTATAATTGAATTGCTATTGACGGATAAAGGAAAAAACCATGACTGACTCTGCCGGTTCACCGACCACTGCCCGACCTTGCCGGATTCTCGTTACCGGGGCTGCCGGTTTTATCGGTTACCATCTGTCCCGATACCTGCTGGCTCGTGGCGACGAGGTGGTCGGGCTCGACAATCTGAACGACTATTATGACGTCTCTTTGAAGCATGCCCGGCTCGCCCAGCTTAAAAATGACGGCAACTTCCGGTTTGTCGAAATGGATCTTGCCGACCGGGAGGGGATGGCGCGGCTTTTTGCCGAAGGCGCCTTTGACAAGGTGGTTAACCTGGCCGCCCAGGCCGGGGTCCGCTATTCCCTGAAAAATCCGCACGCCTATATCGACAGCAACCTGGTCGGGTTTACGAACATCCTCGAGGGGTGCCGCCACAACGGGGTCAAGCACCTGACCTATGCGTCTTCCTCCTCGGTGTACGGCGCCAACACCCGCATGCCCTTCTCGGTGCACCACAACGTCGATCACCCGGTTTCCCTTTATGCGGCGACCAAAAAAGCCAACGAACTGATGGCCCATACCTACGCGCACCTGTACGGTCTGCCCTGCACCGGGCTGCGGTTTTTCACCGTCTACGGCCCCTGGGGACGCCCTGACATGGCCATGTTTCTCTTCACCGACGCCATCTTGAACGGGCGCCCCATCGATGTCTTCAACTACGGCAAAATGCGCCGCGACTTCACCTATATTGATGATATCGTCGAAGGGGTGGTGCGGGTGAGCGACAACGTGGCCAGCGCCAACGCGGCCTGGAACAGCGACGCTCCCGACCCGGGCACCAGCGCCGCCCCCTACCGGCTGTACAACATCGGCAACAACAACCCGGTCGAACTGATGCACCTGATCGAAACCATCGAGAAGAAGCTTGGCAGAACGGCCGAAAAAAACCTGCTGCCGATCCAACCCGGCGACGTTCCGGCGACCTATGCCGATGTCGATGCGCTGGTGCAGGATGTCGGGTTCAAGCCGGCCACTTCCATCGAGGATGGTGTCGGAAGGTTCGTCGACTGGTACCGGGATTACTTCAAGGTCTGATGGCGGTGGACGGCGACTTTCCCAGCATAATTCACCACGGAGCCCGCACCGGGGTGACCGGGTCGTGCCACGAGTTGCGACTCGATACGGACACCGGAATCCTCGTTGACTGCGGCCTGTTCCAGGGTGCCGAGGCATCGGAACGGGGGGCCGGGGAGGATCGACTGGAGATCGAGTTTCCCGTCGATCATATCCAGGCCCTGGTCGTGACCCATGTGCACATCGACCATGTCGGGCGCATCCCCTACCTGCTGGCCTCAGGCTTTACCGGGCCGATTTACTGCTCCGAGCCCTCGGCCAGGCTGCTGCCGCTGGTGCTGGAGGACGCGGTCAAAATCGGCGTGACCCGCAACCGGAAACTGATCGATGCCTTTATCCGCAAGGTCAGCAAGCAGATCGTTCCGCTGGGCTACGACCGCTGGCAGACCATTGTCCGTGGCGACTCTGCCGAGTTGGCCATCAAACTGCAGCGGGCCGGGCATATCTTCGGGTCGGCCTATGTCAGCTGCCGGATCAGAAAGAAACAGGAGTCCGGTGCAGGGACTCAGGCGCAGGGCGATTATCACGTGGTCTTCTCCGGCGACCTGGGTGCCCCCCACGCCCCTTTGATCCCGGCACCCCGCTCGCCGTACCGGGCAGATCTTGTCGTACTCGAGTCCACCTACGGCGACCGCCTGCATGAAAACCGGCGGGAGCGGCGAGTCCGGTTGAAAGAGGTAATCGAGCGTGCCCTGCAGAACCGGGGGGCGGTACTGGTCCCCGCTTTCAGCATCGGCCGCACCCAGGAGCTCCTCTACGAGCTCGAAGAGCTGATCCACCGTCACCGGGAGCAGTCGGTCGCCGAAGGGCTGGACTGGGACGATCTCGAGGTGATCGTCGACTCCCCGCTGGCCAGCCGCTTTACCGAGGTTTTCAAGGAGCTTAAGCCGTTCTGGGATGCCGAGGCGACCGACAAGGTTCGCCAGGGCAGGCACCCCCTCGGCTTCGAGCAGCTGACTACGGTGGCCGGCCACCGCGACCACCTGCAGGCCGTGGAGTACCTTAAGAAGTCGGGGCGCCCCTGCGTGGTTGTTGCCGCAGGCGGAATGTGCAGCGGGGGACGGATCGTTAATTACCTCAAGGCCCTTATCGGCGATCCCCGCACCGACGTCCTTTTTGTCGGCTACCAGGCCCACGGGACCCCCGGGCGCGCTATTCAGCATTACGGACCGAAGGGGGGCTACGTCGTTTTCGACGGCAGGCGCTACCCCATACGGGCCCAGGTTCATACCATCGGCGGCTATTCGGCCCATGCCGACCAGAAGAACCTGGTCGATTTCGTCCGCCGAATCAGGCACCGGCCGCAAGACATCCGTCTGGTCCATGGCGATGACGAGGCGAAGGCCGCCCTTGCGGCTGAGCTGAAGAAGGCCGTTCCCGGCGTCCGGGTAAAGATCCCCTCCTGACTTTGTTGGGGGAGCTTGCGGCCGCGACGGACCAGAGTGCAGATACCTTAACCATAAAGGACGATCAGCGATGATAATACCTGTTATTTTATCCGGAGGTGCCGGAACGCGACTGTGGCCCCTGTCCCGGGAGTTATATCCGAAACAGCTGCTTCCCCTCGTCGAGCAGGAAACGATGCTGCAGAGCACCGTAACGCGCCTTGCCGGCCTGGACCCACTCGGCGCCCCCATGGTCGTTTGCAATGAGGAGCACCGCTTCATGGTCGCCGAGCAGTTGCGCTCTGTCGATCGTAACGCCTCGGCCATCCTCCTTGAACCGGTGGGCCGCAACACCGCACCGGCCGTGGCCGTGGCCGCCATGCAGGCGATGGCCGGCGGCGAGGACCCGGTTCTGCTGGTGCTGCCGGCCGACCATGTGATCCGCGACGCCGCGACCCTGTGCCGGGCGGTCGCCTCGGTGGTTCCCTACGCCGAGGCAGGCAAGCTGATCACCTTCGGCATCGTCCCCACCGGGCCCGAAACGGGCTACGGCTATATTCGCAGCGGAGACGCCCTGACCAACCCGGGAAAACCTGCCGGTCAGGCGAACGGGGAGGGCGCCCCCTATGCGGTGGCGTCCTTCGTCGAAAAACCCGATCTTGCAACGGCCCGCACCTACGTCGCCTCTGGGGACTATTACTGGAACAGCGGGATGTTCGTCTTCAAGGCGTCGCGCTACCTCAGGGAGTTGGAGAGCTTTGCCCCGGAGATGGTGGCCGCCTGCCGCCAGGCGATGGACCAGGGAGCTTCCGACCTCGACTTCATTCGCCTCGGGGCCGAGGCCTTTGCCGCCTGTCCGAGCGATTCGATCGATTACGCGGTGATGGAAAAGACCGCCGATGCGGTGGTGATGCCCCTTGATGCCGGTTGGAACGATGTCGGTTCCTGGTCGGCGTTGTGGGAAGTCGGCGAGCGCGATGAGTATGGCAACGTGGTCAGCGGGGACGTGCTCACCTGCGAAAGCAGTAACTGCTACCTGCATGCCGACACCCGGCTGGTGGCTGCTGTCGGGGTCGACAATCACGTGGTGGTCGAGACCGCCGATGCCGTCCTGGTCGCCTCCAAGGACCGGGTGCAGGACGTCAAGGAGATCGTCTCCCAGCTCAAGGCGCAGAAACGCGAGGAAGCCCTGCTGCATCGTCGGGTGAACCGCCCCTGGGGAACCTACGAATGCATCGGCAGCGCCCCCCGCTGGCAGGTCAAGAAGATCGTCGTTCATCCGGGGGCGACCCTATCGCTGCAGCGGCATCATCACCGGGCCGAGCACTGGGTTGTGGTCAGGGGAACGGCCCAGGTGACCCGCGGCGACGAGGTGTTTCTCCTTTCCGAGAACCAGTCGACCTATATTCCCCTCGGCGTCAACCACCGTCTGGAGAATCCCGGCAAACTCCCCCTCGAGCTGATCGAGGTCCAGTCCGGCAGCTACCTCGGCGAAGACGATATCGAGCGTTTTGAAGACACTTACGGCAGGGCCTAGTGTCGTGTCATGTGTGAGGGGTATGGTAAGTCGCCGTAATTTTTTGCCTGGTCAATGAAAAAAAATCCTCGACTAGCCGTAGCTTAATCGGGATTTTTTTGAGGCAGAGCAGGTGAAAAAGGACAAGACTTGGCCGTACACAGCACGCATGACACGAGACTGAAAGGAAGAAATTGTAATGGAACAACTGAGCTGTTTCATGGCTTATGATATCCGGGGCCGCCTCCCCGATGAACTCAACGAAGAGATCGCCTACCGCATCGGCAGGGCGTACGCCGAATACCTCCAACCTTCAAAGGTCGTGGTCGGACGGGATGTCCGTTTGAGCAGCGAGGAACTTTGCAATGCCCTGTCCCGTGGTCTGACCGACGGCGGGTCTGACGTGTACGACATCGGGCTCTGCGGCACTGAGGAGATTTACTTCACGACCTTTGCCGAAGCGATGGACGGCGGCATCATGGTCACTGCCAGCCACAACCCCATGGATTACAACGGCATGAAGCTGGTCCGGCAGGGATCGAGGCCGATCAGCGGCGACACCGGGCTCCATGCCATCCGCGATGCGGTGGCCCGCAACCGCTTTGCCGATGGCGGCCGCAAGGGCAAGGTCGTTTCTCTCGATGTGCGAGAGAAGTACATCGCCCATCTGCTCGATTATGTCGATGTTGCAGGGCTCAAGCCCCTCAAGGTGGTGGTCAACCCCGGAAACGGCTGTGCCGGGCCGACTATTGAGGCGCTTGAAAAGCATCTTCCCTTTGAATTCATCAAGGTTCATTGCCGGCCCGACGGCACTTTCCCCAATGGCATTCCTAACCCCCTGCTGCCGGAAAACCGCGAGGCGACCGCCAGCGCCGTCCGCCAAAGCGGTGCGGATGTCGGCATTGCCTGGGACGGCGATTTCGACCGCTGTTTTCTCTTTGATGAGAAGGGGGGCTTTATCGAGGGGTACTACATCGTCGGCCTGCTGGCTGCCGCCCTTCTTGACAAGCACCCGAAAGCGAAAATTATTCACGACCCCCGTCTGACCTGGAATACCGTCGATATGGTGACGGCCAAAGGGGGCGTTCCGGTGATGAGCAAGACCGGTCATGCCTTTATCAAGGAGCGGATGCGCCTGGAAGACGCTGTTTACGGCGGCGAGATGAGCGCTCACCACTACTTTCGCGAATTCGCCTACTGCGACAGCGGCATGATTCCCTGGTTGATGGTGCTTGAACTGATGTCCCAGACCGGCAAGCCGTTGTCGGAGCTGGTCAGCGAACGGATGGCCATGTTTCCGGCCAGCGGCGAAATCAACCGCCGTCTGCAAGCCCCCCAGGCGGCCATCGCCCGGGTCGAGAAAGCCTTCGGGGATGAGGCGCTGAGCATCGACCGGACCGACGGCCTGAGTATGGAAATGGACCGCTGGCGCTTCAACCTGCGTTGTTCCAACACCGAGCCGGTCTTAAGGCTCAATGTCGAGGCGCGGGGCGACCAGGCGCTGATGGAAGAGAAGACCGCTGTTCTTCTGGA
Organism: uncultured Desulfuromonadales bacterium; assembly: GCA_945787285.1. Taxonomy (GTDB): domain Bacteria; phylum Desulfobacterota; class Desulfuromonadia; order Desulfuromonadales; family Trichloromonadaceae; genus CALZIC01. Next base: position 2,718 of record CALZIC010000111.1, on the reverse strand, counting down.
CCTTATTGACCAGTAGCTCTCGGGGGACCTGGGAATCCAGAAGTCAGAAGTCAGAAAGAAAAGCAAAAGCAGCGGTCGAGTGCCGTAGGTTTTCATGCATAAACCGATTCGATTTTTTTCCTTTTTTTGATGTGAGGAGTGTTGTGTGAAGAAGATTCTCGTTACCGGAGGCGCCGGCTATATCGGTAGTCATGTGGTCAAGGCCCTTGGGGAGGCCGGATACACCGTATGTACCTACGACAACCTCTCCACCGGAAACCGGTGGGCGGTTCTTTATGGCGACCTGGTCGAAGGCGACCTGGCTGACCGTGAGAAACTCCGCAAGACCGTGACCGATTTTGCCCCCGATGCGGTCATGCACTTTGCCGCCGGGATCGAGGTGGCCGAAAGCGTCAGCAATCCCCTAAAGTACTACCACAACAATACCGCCAACGCCCTCGGGCTGCTGGAGGTTCTTCGGCAATGCGGCGTGGGGCGTTTCATCTTCTCCTCGACCGCGGCGGTTTATGGCATCCCTGATACCATTCCGGTCAACGAGGAGGCGCATCTTCTTCCCATCAACCCTTACGGGGCCTCCAAGATGATGACCGAGCGGTTCCTGTCCGACCTTGCTTTTGCCGACCCCGGTTTCGAATACGTGGCCCTGCGCTACTTCAATGTGGCGGGAGCCGACCCCCAGGGGCGCATCGGTCAGGCGTACAAGAACCCGACCCACCTGATTACCCGGGCTCTGAAGACCGCCAAGGGGGAATTCGACAAGCTCCAGGTGTTCGGCACCGACTACCCGACCGAAGACGGCACCTGCATACGCGACTATATTCACGTCGACGACCTGGCTTCCGCCCACCTTGCGGCGCTTTCCTATCTTCTCGCCGGTGGTGCCAGCGACGTGTTCAACTGCGGTTATGGTTCCGGGTATTCTGTAAAAGAGGTGGTCGATGTCGCCAGCAAGGTTACCGGCCTCGAGTTCAGGGTCGAGGAAGCGCCGCGCCGTGAGGGAGACCCGCCGGCTCTGACCGCGGATAACTGCAAGATCATTGAATCTCTCGATTGGACGCCTCGTTTTAACGATCTTGAATACATTGTTCAGACCGCCTGGGACTGGGAGCAGGTGGTGGCGCAACTAGAAACCGTCCGCGGAAGGTATTTGGGGCGGAATGGTTTTTCCCTGAACGGATTTGAGGTATATTTTTAAAGACGATTCGGATGTTGCAGCGGGGAACGTGATATGGCAAAACGAAACTTAAAACTTGGTGAAATGCTGTTGAAGGCGGGAATTATCGATGAATTCCAGCTGAACTCCGCTCTCTCGCATCAACGTCACTGGGGAGGCCAGATCGGCTCATCCCTCGTCAAATTGGGGTATATCGGAGAGGAACGGCTCCTCAAGTTTCTGGCCGAGCAGCTCAACCTCACCCGCATCGACCTGTCGAACCTGGCGATCCGAGAAGATGTTTTAAAGTACGTCCCGGTGGAAAAAGCCCTGGAATACAATGCGATTCCGGTCGATCGCAAGGAGTTGTACGGCACCGTCTGTTTGCTGGTGGCCATGCGCATTCGCCCCGCCATCGCTTCGCGCAGCGAGATCAAGGCGGCCATCGAGCGGTGCTACGGCAACTTGCCGACGACCCTGAAGAAACCGGAGAAAGCCGCCGGCTTGGATGACAAGGTCTGGGAAGAGCGGGAAGCGGAGCAAGGCCCCGTTCTGGACAAAGCGTTTCACGCTCCGATGACAAGCGACGAGAAGCTCGATCAACTTCTGAAATTCCTCCTCGAAAAGGGGATCCTGTCCGCCGCTGAATACGAGCAGTTCAAATAGCTTCGGTGCGGTATAGACTTTTTTGTGAGAAGAAGATTATGGCGACATCTTTCTGGCGACATGTTTTCTGGGACCGTTTGCGTCGCAACCGCATGGCCATGGCAGGCGCGGTTATCGTGCTCGGGATGTTTCTGCTCGCCGTGCTTGCTCCCGTGATCGCCGGCGACCCGGGGGCCATCAATATCGCCGATCGCCTCCTGGCGCCTTCATGGCGACACCCTCTCGGCACCGACGATCTCGGAATCTCCCTGTTGGTCGGTTTTGTGGCGGTCGGCATCGCCACCTTTATCGGTATCTGGTTGGGGGCCCTGGCCGGCTATTACGGTCGGTGGGTCGATTCACTGATCATGCGCTTTGTCGATATCATGCTCTGTTTTCCGACCTTTTTCCTGATCCTGGCGGTTATCGCATTTCTCGAACCTTCCATCTGGAACATCATGATCATCATCGGTCTGACAGGGTGGATGGGGGTGGCCCGACTGGTCAGGGCGGAGTTCCTGTCATTGCGTGAGCGTGATTTTGTTCTCGCCGGACGCGCCCTGGGGGCCTCCGACGCCCGTCTGATTTTCCGCCATATCCTCCCCAACGCCCTTTCTCCGGTGCTGGTTTCGGCCACCCTGGGGGTGGCCGGTGCCATCCTCACCGAGAGCGCCCTGTCGTTTCTCGGTATCGGCGTTCAGCCCCCGACCCCCTCGTGGGGCAACATGCTGATCGCCGGCAAACAGACCCTCGGCACCGCCTGGTGGCTTTCGGCCTTTCCCGGCCTGGCCATCCTGATCACCGTGCTCGGCTACAACCTTCTCGGCGAAGGGATTCGCGACGCCCTTGACCCGCGTCTCAAGGAATAACCGGTTTCTGTTGTTCCTTCCGTTTTTCTTCCCTCAACGGCTATTTACATG
>CALZIC010000110.1 GCA_945787285.1 uncultured Desulfuromonadales bacterium | reverse complement strand
CTCGTTTGAGAGCTCATAGCCGTAGCTATGGGCCGAAAAGGAGCTGAAATATGGGCCAAGCAGCTGGGTTTGTAGCCGGTCATGGATTGTCGGACAGCCCCCTGGGAATTCTCCCTATCCCTATAAGCCCTCCGGGGCGCCAACTCGGCTGGCGACACCGCCGACGGCATAGTGACAAGAGTTGCAGCTGCCCCCGCATTGGGCCGGCGTGACCTGACCGACATGCCGGTGACAGCCCGTAGCAATGACTTGTTGTGCAGACGATTGCCCGGTTGAAAATCCCGAGCTCACCGAAGGCTCGACTCCCCCTTTCCTCTTGCCTCACCGCCACCCCCTTGCTAGACTTTGCAGCGGCCGGATTTTCCGGCTGTTTCTATGCTTAACAAGGAGGACGATGTGGCTGTCGTTGAAGTAAAACACCCCCTGGTCCGGCACAAGCTGGGCCTGATGCGCAAGAAGACCATCAGCACCAAGGAATTCCGCGAGCTCGCCTCAGAGGTGGCGCGCCTGCTGACCTACGAGGCGACCGCCAGCCTCGAGACCGAACCCCATACCATCAACGGCTGGGCCGGCCCGGTGACCGTGGAGCGGATCAAGGGCAAGAAAATCACCGTGGTGCCGATCTTGCGCGCCGGTCTCGGCATGATGGACGGTGTGCTCGACCTGCTGCCCGGCGCCCGGGTCAGCGTGGTCGGTCTCTACCGCGACGAGGAAACCCTCGAACCGGTCTGCTACTTCGAAAAGATGACCCGCGGCATGTCGAGCCGCACCGCGCTGATCCTCGACCCCATGCTCGCCACCGGCGGCAGCCTGATCGCCACCATCGACCTGCTCAAGAAGGCCGGCTGCAAAAGCATCAAAGGGCTCTTTCTGGTCGCCGCACCCGAGGGGATCGCGCGTCTCGAGAAAGCCCACCCCGACGTCGATCTCTACGTCGCTTCGGTCGATGACCACCTCAACGAGCACGGCTACATTCTGCCGGGGCTCGGTGATGCCGGCGACAAGATTTTCGGCACCAAGTAGCAGGCGGCATCGATGCGCGAATATTTGCCCACCGATTACCACCTGCGTCTGAAAGACTCCCTGCTCGGGGCCCAGATGCTTTTTGTCGCCTTCGGCGCCCTGGTACTGGTGCCGCTGCTGACCGGCCTCAACCCCAACGTGGCCCTTTTCACCGCCGGGGCCGGAACCCTGCTCTTCCAGCTGGTCACCCGCGGCCAGGTGCCGGTCTTTCTCGCCTCTTCCTTCGCCTTTATCGCCCCGATCACCTACGGGGTGCAGAGCTGGGGGATCGCCGCCACCATGTCGGGGCTGGCCGCGGCCGGCGTCTTCTACGTGGTCCTCAGCGCAGTCGTCTACTGGCGCGGCACCCGGGTGATCGCCCGGATCTTCCCCCCCATCGTCACCGGACCGGTGATCATGGTCATCGGGCTGATCCTCGCCCCGGTGGCGGTGCACATGGCCAACGGCCGCAGCGGCGACGGCGCCCTGCAGCTGGTGCCCCAGAAGACCGCCCTGGTCGTATCGCTGACCGCCCTGGCGGTCACCGTGCTCGTTTCTCTCAAGGGGCGGGGGATGCTGCGCCTGCTGCCGATCCTCTGCGGGCTGGTGGCCGGCTACCTGCTCAGCCTCGTCCTGGGGTTGGTCGACTTCTCGGCGGCGGCCGCCGCTCCCTGGCTGGCGGTTCCCGACTTCGTGATGCCGGTTTTCAACAGCGAGGCGATCCTCTACATGCTGCCGGTGGCGATCGCCCCGGCCATCGAGCATTTCGGCGACGTGCTGGCCATCTCCTCGGTTTCGGGAAAAAACTACCTGAAGACCCCGGGGGTCCACCGCACCCTGCTCGGCGACGGTCTGGCCACCGCCCTGGCTTCCTGCTTGGGCGGCCCGCCCAACACCACCTACTCCGAGGTGACCGGCGCGGTCGCCCTGACCCGCGCCTTCAACCCGGCGATTATGACCTGGGCCGCCCTGTGCGCCATCGTCCTCGCCTTTGTCGGCAAGGTCGGCGCCCTGCTGCAGTCGGTGCCGGTGCCGGTAATGGGCGGGCTCATGCTGCTGCTCTTCGGCGCCATCACCGTAGTCGGCCTCAACACCCTGGTGCGGGCCGGGCACGACCTGCTCGAACCGCGCAACCTCGCCGTGGTCGCCCTGATCCTGGTGCTCGGCATCGGCGGCATGGAGTTTTCCCTGGGCGAGGTCGACTTCAAGGGGATCGGCCTGGCCGGCATAGCCGGTGTGCTGCTGAATCTGGTTCTCCCCTGCCGGGTGAAGGAAGAAGGGGAAGTGATCGTCCCCCCGGCGCCGCATTGATTAATCGGTTTCGCTCTTGATTCAATCAAAAACCAAATTCATTTTTACCACGGGGGACACGGGGAACACGGGGGAAACCGATACAAAGTCAAAAGCTCCTGAGATTTGCTACTTGCATCCTATTCCAAGCACCCCTGCCCGAGAAGCAGATGACCCGAGGAGAATCACCGCGATGGGGCCCGAAAAGGAATAGGGCCCCGGTTTTCCTTACCACGAAGTACCGGACCTGTTTTCCAGGCAGCACCATTGATTTAGAACTCTGAATATCCGCAAAAGAAATGCCCCGCAGGGATAGCCATTTTTTGCTTACTTTTTGTTGGCGCCTGGACAAAAAGTAAGGCGTCTGGCGGGACGCGACCCGCCGGTGTTAAGTCCGTTGATTTTTATCGAAGGAGGTCCGGCCATGGCCAGAATCTTCAAAACCGCCCTCTGGTGCAGCTTTCTGCTGGTGCTGCTCACAGGCTGCCGGGATGCTCCCTCCCTGGCCCACCTCGGCCCGGACCGGGTGATCCTCGCTTTCGGCGACAGCCTCACCTACGGAACCGGGGCGCAGCGGGACGCGTCGTATCCGGCAGTGCTTTCCCGGCTCATCGACCGCGAGGTGATCAATGCCGGTATCCCCGGGGAGATTTCCGCCGCGGGGCTGGGTCGCCTGCCGCAGCTGCTCGAGCGGCATCGCCCCGCGCTGGTGATCCTCTGCCACGGTGGCAACGACTTTCTGCGCCGGCTCGATAAAGCAAAGACGGCCGAAAACATCGAAGGGATGATCGAACTCTCCCGCCAGGCCGGGGCCGAGGTGGTGCTGGTCGGCGTCCCCCAGCTCGGGCTGCTGCTGTCGACCGCTCCCCTCTACGAAACGATTGCTGACGAGTACCGCCTGCCTTACGAGGGGGAGGTGCTTGCCGACCTGCTTGCCGACCGCGCACTGAAGAGCGACCAGATCCACCCCAACGCCAAGGGGTATGCCGTTATGGCTGAAACCCTGGCCGAACTGATCGAAAAGGCTCAAAGCGAATAACGACAAAAGCATTATTGAACTCAGCAAAGGGCAGGACCGGTTCTTTATGGACCGATCCTGCCTTTTTGTCGTTATTGCTCCAGGGCCCTTGCATAAAAAAGTTATTTGTTAGAATGGGTTGATACAGGGACTTCGCCCTCATCCGCCAAAGAGGTGACCGATGGGCCGAAAAAATGGGAACCAAAACCGTGAACAGACCGCCAACGCCCTGCTCGAGGTGATTCGGCAGCTCGCCGCCGAGTTGCACCCGGGGCCGCAGCCGTCGGTGACCCTGGAAAGCTCCCTCGACCGCGATCTCGGGTTCGACAGCCTGGCGCGCATGGAACTGCTGGCCCGCATCGAAAAGGATTTCGGGGTCAGCGTGGCGGAGGAGGCCGTCATCGAAGCCGAAACCCCGGAAGACCTGCTTCGGGAGGTGCTGGGGGCTGCAAGCGCGTCGCTTTTAAGGGAACCCGCAAGAATCGAGAGGATCGCCGCCGAAGGCGCCCTGGCTGCTCCCCACCAGGCTCGTACTCTGATTGAGGTTCTCGACTGGCACCTCGAAACACACCCGGACCAGTCTCACATTCATTTCTACGCCGACGAGGAAAAAGGCGAGGTCCTCTCCTACAGGCGGCTGCGGCAAGGGGCCGAAAGGGTGGCCGCGGGGCTGCAGCAGCGCGGCCTGGCGGCGGGGGCGACGGTATCGATCATGCTCCCCACCGGTCCCGAGTACTTTTTCGCCTTCTTCGGCGTGGTGCTGGCCGGCGGGGTGCCGGTGCCGATCTACCCGCCGGTTCGGCTGGCCCTGCTCGAGGACCACCTGCGCCGTCAGCTGGCGATCCTTTCGAACTGCCAGGCGGTGACCCTGATCACCTTCACCGAGGCGATCCCCTTCGCCCGCCTGCTCAAGACCCAGCTCGCCTCCCTCTCCACCCTGGTGACGGTGGCGGAGCTGACCGAGTCTTCCGGGGCATGGCTTGTGCCGGAAAGCCGTGCGGGGGACATCGCCTTTCTCCAGTACACCTCCGGCAGTACCGGTCATCCCAAGGGGGTGGTTCTCTCCCATACCAACCTGCTGACCAACATCCGGGCCATGGGGCAGGCGGTGCGGGTCACCGATTCCGACGTCATCGTCAGCTGGCTTCCGCTCTATCACGACATGGGGCTGATCGGAACCTGGCTGGCCAGCCTCTATTTCGGTATTCCCCTGGTTCTTCTCTCTCCCCTCGACTTTCTGGCCCGCCCCAAACGCTGGCTGTGGGCCATCCACCGCTACCGGGGGACCCTCTCTCCGGCGCCTAACTTCGCCTACGAGATCTGCCTGACCCGTCTGGCGGACGAGGACCTGGAGGGGCTCGACCTTTCCTGCTGGCGCGGGGCCTTCAACGGGGCCGAGCCGGTCAGCCCGGCCACCCTGGAGCGGTTCTGCGGGCATTTTGCCCGGTACGGCTTTCGGCGCGAGGCGATGATGCCGGTCTACGGCCTGGCCGAGTGCTCGGTGGGGTTGGCGTTTCCCTCCTGCGATCGCGGACCGCTTGTCGACCGGATCGTGCGCGAGGAGTTCGTGCAGCACGGCAACGCCGTGCCGGCGACAGAAGGGGGGCCGGGCGTGATGCTGCTTCCGGCCTGCGGGCCTCCTCTGGAGGGGCACGAGATCCGCATCATCGACCGCGACGGAACGGAGCTGCCGGAGCGGCGCGAAGGGCGGGTTCAGTTTCGCGGTCCCTCGGCGACCCGCGGCTATTTCCGCAACCCGGAGCAGACCCGCCTCCTGTTCGACGGCGAATGGCTCGAAACCGGCGATCTCGGATATCTCGCCGGGGGGGAGCTCTACATTACCGGACGGATCAAGGACCTCATCATCATTGCCGGGCGCAACGTCTACCCGCAGGAGCTTGAGGAGATGGTGGGGAACATCCCCGGCATCCGCAAGGGGAACGTGGTGGTGTTCGGCAGCACCCGCCAGGAGGCGGTGACCGAACGGATGGTGGTGGTGGCCGAAACCCGGGAAACCGACCCGGCCGCTCTCGAGAAGCTGCGAAGCGCCATCAACGGTCTGGCGGTGGAGCTGGTCGGCACCCCCGCGGACGATTTGATCCTGGCCCCGCCGAAGACCCTGCTCAAAACCTCGAGCGGCAAGCTGCGCCGGGCCGCCTGCCGCGATCTCTATGAGCGGGGGACGCTGGGCAAGGCCGAGGGCGCCTGGCGCATGTATCTGCGCATCGCCGCAAGCACCCTGGCCGGGTGGTGGCGTCGTCTCAGGCAGCGCGGCGGCGACCGGTTCTACAGCTACACCATGCGGGCCCTCTTCTGGATGACCGCTCCGCCGGTCTGGCTGGCGGTGGTGGTGCTGCCCCGCTCCAGGTGGCGCTGGAGCTGCATGCGCGCCGGTTTGAAATTTGTCCGCTGGGCCGGGCGCATCCCTCTCACCGTCCGGGGCGCAGAGCATTTCCCCACAGGTCGCCCCTGCGTGGTGGTGGCCAACCATGCCAGCTACCTCGACGGGCTGGTGCTGGTGGCGACCTTGCCTGCGGAGTTTACTTTTATCGCCAAGGTCGAGTTGCAGGCGGGCGGCTTTTCGGGCCCCTTTCTTACCAACATCGGCTCCGAATTCGTCGAGCGCTTCGACAAGCAGAAAGGGCTCGAAGATGCCCGCCGCATCGGGAGCCGGGTCACAGTTGGCCGGCCTCTGGTCTTTTTCCCCGAAGGGACATTTACCCGGGCTCCGGGGCTGCGCCCGTTCCACATGGGGGCTTTTGTAGCGGCGGCTGAGGCCGGGGTGCCGGTGGTTCCGGTCGCCATTGCCGGCACCAGGTCGATTTTGCGGGGGGAGGACAAGCACTGTCACCACGGGGCGATCAGCGTCGAAATCGGCCAACCGATCGAGCTCGGAGGGGATGAGGAGATGGACAGCTGGAAAAAGGCGGTAATGTTGCGTGACCTGGCGAGACAACAGATTCTGCGTGGATGTGGAGAGCCGGACCTGGGGGAAGGGCGGTGATTGGTGGGCAGTGGGCAGAGGGCAGAGGGCAGAGGGCAGAGGGCAGTGAGAGCTGAGTGCTGAGTGCTGAGTGCTGATAGCTGATAGCTGATAGCTGATAGCTGATAGCTATTGCCCGACTTTTTCCCAGTAGGCGCGCCAGTTTTCGCGGGTGGTCCCCGAGCCGACCTCTTCGGGCATGTGGCAGTGGATCTCGCCCTCCATCAGGGTGTCGATAGTGGGAATCAGGCCCAGGCACTGGCAGGGGCGCTCTGCGGGGCTGAAGCGGCACCCCGCATCGCCTTGAAAGATGCAGCCGGTTTCGGTGTTGATCGGTACCGGTACCGGCACCCCGCCCCAGTCATCCAAGTGCAGGCCGAGGAGGGGGAGCTCCCTTTCAAGCCGGGAGATGGCGAGGGGGCGACCGCCGAAGAAGAGGACGGCGAAGCGCTCGGGGTCGGTCCAGGCGCCGGGGTGCCCCTGGCAGCACAGGCCCCGGCACTGTCGGCAGATGGTCGGGTCGATTGTGGCGGTTTCCATGATCAGCTCCGTCCGGATCCAGGATTATGGTCACAGTTGGACCATCTTAACCCCTTGGGCATCAGGGATCAAGGGGCGGGCGATTCTTGGTCCCCGGGAGCAAAAGCAAAACGGCGTACTTCCGATTAAAGGAAGTACGCCGCTTGGTCTGACTTTAAAGAACGCTAGTGCCCTGGTCAGCTGCCGTGGGACGGGCGGGGGCGCTGGGTGGGGCGGTTGCTGCTGCGGTATTCGATAACCGGCTCGCGCTTTTTGCCGGCCGGGGCGGCGGAGCGATTCCCCTTGTAACCGGTTCCCGGTTTCTGGAAGCGCTTGCGGTTGTCCCCCTGGCCGTTGCGGCGGCCGGCCTGGCTGCGGTTCGACCGGGTGTCGAGCGGGCGGGTCGGCTCGTGGCCGGGGACCACCTGCTGGGGAAGCCTCTGGCCGATGTAGCTCTCGATCCGCTTCAGGGCGGCGACTTCGCCGTTCGATACGAAGGAGATGGCGGTGCCGGTGGCGCCGGCCCGGCCGGTGCGGCCGATGCGGTGGACGTAGTCCTCGGCGAACAGCGGCAGGTCGTAGTTGATGACGTGGCTGATGGTGCTGACGTCGATGCCGCGGGCGGCCACGTCGGTGGCGACCAGCAGGCGGATGCGGCCGCGGCGCAGATCGCGCAGGGTGCGGTTTCGGGCCCCCTGGTTCATGTCACCATGCAGGGGAGCGGCCCGGTGGCCGAGGGCGCTCAGGTCTTTGGCCAGGGTGTCGGCGTCCCGGCGGGTAGCCGAGAAGATGATCGCCTGGGTGACCGTCTCGTCGTCGACCAGGTGCTGCAGCAGGCGAGACTTGTGGGAGCGGTTGTCGGTGACGTGCAGGCGCTGCTCGATGCTGTCGAGGGTGAGCTTGGCCCCGGCGATGTCGATGCGTACCGGGTTGCGCAGC
>CALZIC010000109.1 GCA_945787285.1 uncultured Desulfuromonadales bacterium | reverse complement strand
AGTGTGCGATCCTGGTCGTCGATAAAAATCGCCTGGCCCGCCACACCACGGGCCATAACGTGGTAAACCATTCCAGTTATGTCGATACGGGATTGCCTGAGCATGAGGCGAGGTCAAACTATTTCTAATCTCATTTCAACTTTCTTCCAGAAACTTCCCCAAAAGTTACAAAGGTTACCAACGTCCCCAGGCACCAGGCACAAATTGTTGCGTTTGCGACCAGAGTAAAGCTCATGCTGATTTATTCTTTAAGGCAGCTACCAGACTATCAACACCCACCTGTGGTTGTAGTAGGTTAAAGCGAAGATTGTCCAGCTTGTAACGCTCTCCAAGAAACGTGACGTCAAAATTCATCGCCGTGGAACCTCCACAGATTGAATTCAGCTGAGACTCAAAAGTAGCGCTGTGAATGGTGAGAAGATTCCCCGTAAAGGTTAGGACCCCTTTACTGAAGTCAGCCAATGCATAGGTGACAGCCCTTGCACCCTTTAACGCTAATTGGACACCGGAAAGTGCGGCTTTTGCAATTTCCAGGACGCCCAGTGCTGCCAACTTCGCCGTTTCCAGCACTCCGATGGTGGCATACAAAGCGGCGATTTCCGCCCCTCTGGCCACGACAAAAGCCCCGAGCACTACCAATGCACCCGGTTTTTCCCACCAAGGCCTGCTGTTATACCAGGCTTTCTTGTTTTTAATCTGTCTTTTCAACCGACCAATTTGATTCTTGCACTTCTTTATCTCACGATTGAGACCACTGACCTTTTGTTGCTGTTTTTCCAAATATCTCTTTTTTTCTTCAAGTTCCTTATCATAGTTCTTCATTTGCTCATCAATGGACTTTGCGGCCTCGTTAATGGTTGCAATAGCCTTCATTTGGAAATCTCCGGCCTCTATCGTCCCTCTTATAAGTATATTGTTGGAGTCATTAAAATCTCTTCCAAGTACACTAATTGAGCCTTCTACCGCATTAAAAACATTGCCCGAAACGTTGAAATAAAAACCATCTTGATTGAAAAAGATATCGGTAGAAGATTGTATCCCCAACAAGGAGACTCTGCCGTTGAGTCGAAATCCGGGGGATTTGGGGCTGGTCGAAACATAGATGCTGGGCCCTCCCAGATCGTATTGGGATATGGGCGCCGCACCGGGAGCACAGGTGATTTCCAACAGTCCACCTAAAACAATGGGCGACATCGTACCGTAGAGACTAAATCCTGGATCCTGCTTGACCATTAACAGCAACGCCTTTTGCTTGAACAGCATTGCCGCAAAGGCGAATTCCCGGTCGGTAATTTTTACCATTGTGTCTGCAAATGTGCATCCAGCAAGGGCCATATTGCAAGCTCCCGACAAGCCGAATCCCTTATCTGCCAATGTGCCGGCGACCTTCCCTTCGACCAGCATCAAGTCGTTTCCGGGGAACAAATCCAAATAACCGTCAAAGGTAAGGACCTCTTTGGCATATCCCACCTTTGCCGAAATGATCTCCTGCTCAAGCACCGCCATGGACGCCGTCCCCTTTGCCTGGAGAGCTCGATCCGGGGCCACCAATGCCTCAGCATCTAATGTCATATCCAGCAAGGTCGAGAGGTTCCCTTGCAAGAAAAGCTGCATGCCGGCCCTTTGCATGTCGGCATAGGAGGCGAACCTTGCCTCAAGGCAGACAAACTTACCCACTTCGACTTTGCCACCGAGGTAGACCTGTTGCTCATTGTCCGTTATCAGGAACTTGGCTCTTCCGTCTGCAGTCAGCCCGAATAATGCCAGGGTTGTCTGGCCTTCCAGGTGGAACTTGTCATTGGTGAACTCCCCCTCCAGCAATCCCTCAACCCGGATCGGGCCGTCGCCGGCCTTCGCTTCGATTCTGAAAAGGTCATTGCTGAAGCAAAACGCCCCGGTCAAGATGTTCTGGTCGAGGATTTTTAGATAGCTGTCTCCTTCCAGCAGGTAGCTGCCGTCCTTTTTGATCGCGACGAGGCCCCTCATATGCACATCGGAGATATCGGCCAGCTTTCCATTGAACTGCATTCCCATCCCAAACCCTGCACCGGTTGCAACAAGGCCGAATCCGGTGTCAAACTTGAGAGCCCCTGCGATATCCAGGTTCCCTTTCAGGAAAAGGACCAGGCCTTCGGTGTCTTCCGTGACCGGGCTGTAGGTACATTCACCGCCTTTTTGGGCAGGCAGGCCGGTTCTCTTGGGGGGCAATATTTCGATATACTGCCTGGCTTGGCCTTGGTCAAAGCTGGACAACTTTTTGAAGGCATAATCCACGAACTCAAAAGGTGTGGTCAGGGCATACTCGCAATGCAACTGCAACACTTCGAAGATTTTCAGGTCGATCTCACCGACCCGCCTTTCAACCTCCACCACCTGAATAAGCTCGTTGATGGACCCGTTCTTGATCGCATTCAACAAGCCACCGATCAACAACACCGGCTTGATGGTGAACCCCTGCTGGGTGCCGAGGAGCTTTCCGGCTGTCGGATCCTCTTCTTCGGTGGAGACATATTTGGGAAAGCGAATGTAGTTGGCACCGATCGTATAATCGCCGAGGGTGATCTTTTCGAGTTTTTCGGTGTCGATATCTTCACCTTGGCCAAAAAACTTCCCGATCTCACCGAACAGAACCCCAACGTTTTTCAGGTCGAGCTCCGGCTTCGGGAATTTGAAGCAGGATTCCAGCTCGAACCCGTCAAGCCCGCTGTATGAAACATTGAGCTCGTCATAAAACAGTGGAATGGGAATCGGTATCCCGGCCGCCTGATAGATAATGGCAACCATCAGGTTTTTCGCCCGGAACGAGTTGCGGACCCGCCTGGGGTCGGCAAGCACGGCTTTAACTTCGGCAGACAGTTCGTCGTAGGGGATTAAAAGCGACGCCAACAACGAAGGCAGATCGAAGGTATCTATTTTTGCGTCCAGGTCCAGGCGCAGCAGCGCGCCGCCGAACAGTTCGCCGAAGGCAATGCTGTAAAGCTCGACCCCGACAAAATTGGGAAACGCGGGCAGCAGCAGCTTAAGCGGAATCGCCTCATCCTTTTTCTCGGGGTCCTTGACGCTGAACTGAAACTTCAGGCTGCCGTCGGCTGTGAAATCGGCATCAAAATGCACATGCCGCGGAATCTCGACATTGCCGTACTGCAGAAAATCTGCCGGCAGCTTGTTGGCGATGTCTTCGATGGCCCCAAACCCCTCCTTCAGCCACTCGGGGATGGGGACCTGGTCCCCATTGGCGACAAACAGTTCGAAAAAGGCGTCGCAGTGGAACCCTTTTTCTTCAGAATAGAACTCAACGCCCCTTATGGGGATGCCCGTCGGCAGGGCGGTCGACACCTCTTCTAAGCCGAGCTGCTTGAAAAGATACTTGAACGGCGTCAAGGGAAACTGAAGCTCCCTCTTGATGTCAAACCCGCCCGCCGCGCTCAAGCTGCCACCCGGCTTCAAGGAGAAAACAGGCACCTCCACGGTGATCTGCCCGAACTCCTTCAGGTCAATATCGAGGATTTTTTTCCCAGCCGCGTCTTCTGTGATCTCAAAGAACTTGAACGGCGATTGGTCCAGTTCGCAAACAAGACCCCGCTCAGCGCTAATGCTCAGATCCAAACCGATAAGATCATTCTCGACGCCGGAGATATCCGGGGCGTAGACCCGGAAAATCTCCAGCTTGTCTTCCGCTTTGGGATCAGGCTGAAAGAACGCGTTGAGCCCCTTCGGCAACCCGAGAGCCAGCTTGGCGGTCAAAGACCCTCCCTTCATCAGATCAACCTTCATTTCGCGGATACCGAAATAAGCGTTGCCGAAATGATCCAAATCAGGTGGGGCTGGAATCTCGATCAAACCGTCTTCAAGACAGACGCTGAATTCCGCTTTCTGGTCATTGATCGTGCATTCGGTAAAGACCTCTCCTGTCGGAAAGGCCCGGGTCAGCACATCCGGCACCTCATGGGCGACGAAGCCTGTCCGCCCCAGGCAGGACCATTGTTTGCCCGTTTTGTCATAGGTCAGCTCCAGCTCAGGCTTGTCGAGCGAAAACCAGGGCAGATAAGGCTCCGGAATTCTCATGTCGATGCCATCGGCCAGCAGCCGCAAACCGGCCTTATCAGCCTCGTTGACCAATCCGACCGTGCCGCTTCTTAGGTCAAAAATCTCCGCTTCGGTCGATAGCTGGAAGGTCGTCGACAGCCCCCAGACAACCTTCTCGCCCTCCGCCTTTTTGACTTTCAGCATGAAGTCGTCGAGTTCAAAGGAACCGACTCCGGGGAAGACAATCGCCGGGAACGGGTCCCTGGCCTGCAGCGCCATCGTTTTGGTGCCCGCCGCAACCTGATAAGAGGCCTCAACCCTAAGCTCATGCCCCAATACCTCGGCATCGAACAGGCCGCCCAAGGTCCAGTCCGCCTGTTCGCCACGCTGGTCATATTCGAAGAGGAACCGGCAGTCCTCAAACAGAATGGCGGGGCCGATATGCCCTTTTCCGCCGACGGCAATCTTGCAGTATTGTTTGCTGTCTGAAATGTCCAGCTTCAGCCCGATGTCCGCCCGGGCGATCAGCAGATCGTCCGTGCCGAGCTTGATATCTTTGAAGGTGGCGGAGGTCTCCAGCGATATGCCCTTGCTCGCAAAATCAATTTCCGAGTAAAACTGGGTGACCTCTACGCCCTGAAGATTGTCGGTTAAATTCTCGGGCAAGCTGCTGAACAGTTCCTCGCCCAAAAAGAATTCCGCCACTTCCTTGAAATTGAGCTTGCGGCCTTCGCCCAGCTTGAGGGACAGCGCAGGGTCTCCCAGGTTGAACTCGGCATCAAAGGCCACGTTTCCAATGGTCAAATCCCCGGCAAGGGTGCCGGTCAGTTGCCGCTTATCCTTGGCAGGGCCATAATTTATATCCGCTGCCATATTGAAGGAGCAATCCTTCATCCTGATCGGTAAGGTGCTTTTGACCCTGGAAGCGCTCTTAAAAGAGAGAGCTCCATTGGTCGTTACCGTGAAATCAACATCGTCAAGGAACAATTCGGGAAAACCTGCAGGCAGGGGGGGGAGTGACTGTTGGCAAACCAGTTCATATAAATCCGCCAGAAGCGTATTAAAGCTGACACTACTGCCTTCTTGCAAACCGCCTTCAAAGCTCCAGGGGGCACCACCAGGAATTGAGGCAATAGTGAAAAATTCGGTATCGGCAAAGGCGAAAACCGCTGCCAGGCGACTGCTGGGTGCGCCGTTGTCAAGTGTCAGCTCAAACTCTGCTTCTTTAAATAAAAAAGGCTCGCCATTGAAAAGCTTCACAGACAGGGCATTGGAGATTGCCATGTCAAAACTGTAGTAATTGTTGGAGGGATGAGCATAAAAACCAAGCCCGGTGACAGCCAGGGGTTCTGCTTGATTGGCTGGTTTGGGGATTTCTATCTCTACACCGGCATTGCTGGCGATCTCATTCACCAGTTTTTCAAAATCGATTTTTTGGTCATCTTCCAGGTTGCCAGAAATCTCAAAATCCGGGCCCATGGCCGAGATATCAATCACCCCTCCGACCAGATTGATCCCCCCGTAAATGCTGAAGACGATTTCTCGCTCCGCCTTTCGGAACGGAGAAAAGGCTTCCAGTTCAAGAAAAACATCCTCCACTTGCAACCAGGGATCAACCAGCACCCATGATGAATGGGGACTTTTTGCTCCCTTGCCCTTGACCAGTTGGGAGACAATGCTGACATAGTCGATTGAGGGCTCCTCCGGTGCAATCGAGAGTGCGAATCGTTTTATCTCCAGGCTGGGCAAGTCTTTAAAATTGGCAGGCAAAGAGGAGCTGAGATCCCCTCCCCCGATCAGCTGGGCCATGTCGGGCAGCCCAGGCAATCTCACTCCCTCGAATTCTCCTCTGAGGTCTAACCTGTCACCATCAGCTTTTAGTTCAGATTCGAGGCGCATTGTGGCCTCGCCTGCCTTAACTGCGCATCCCAGAAAGACTCCGGAGGTGATGTATGGATGTTCGTCTCCTGTCACCTGACTGTAAAAACGTAGTTGGATATCCCCCAGGCCAAAGGAGGAATCCTCTGCTTTGAAAAGCTCTTCGCCCTCAGGCATCTCGGCGGTCAAATCAACCTGCGGGTAATCCCCTTTGAATTCAATCGCACCATTCAATGCCCACCTCTGTTGCGTGGCAAAAAGCGTACGTACAACATCGAGGGGGCTGCTTCGATCTTGGTCGGATTCGGTGAGCGTAAACTCTGTCGCGAGGTTCAGCCCTTTTTTCAGCAGGACTTTCCCTTCATCATCCGCGTGTTGATAACTGGACAAGATAAATCGGGAAGTACTGAACTGAAGTTCATTCAGGAACAACGGTGGTTCTTCACTAAGGAAAGTAAACGGTCCATTTTCGAGTTGTTCGGGGGATACCCTTGAGTGTTTGGAGATATTGGGAAAACTGTAAGCAAGCTTCCATGACTGCGGTAAATCTACAACCACAAAAAACTCAATATTGCCATTAATAGGTGTGAAATAGACGGAGGCTTTAAGGTTCTCCAAATTAAGGAGCGAGGTTGACCCAGTGAACGCGAGAACCTCAGCAGAAGGCTGTTTGTCAAAGATTGAAGAGAGAGTCTTTTCTTGAACTGCCCCCTGCAAGACTTGAGGGCGTAAATCTTCATCTCGAAAAAATATCGGCAGTTTATTTATATTGGCGTTACTCAATGTGGGGCCAACATTTTTGAGGCCAATGGTCTCACTTTCTATGTAAATGGTGTTGTTTTCAATGAGGTTTGTACATGTGTTTTTTAAATCTGCAATCTTCATAAGTGGCGCCCTTTTTTTGTTTGCAGAATAAAAACCTATGCTTACCTAAAGTGTTTTGCCTCAGACGAAAACCCTTAACCCGATAATTTTTGTCTATTTTTCATTTCTAAATTCAAAAAGTTTCCACTTATTTTTGATGTGTTTAATTATTTCTTCAGCAGCCTCGCCGAGTTTGTCGTGTTCGTAATTTTTGTTTTGGACTTTATGGAAACGTTCTTTTGCATTTTTTATTTTGATGAAACTTTTGACTAACTCATGGGTATAACCAGATACGGTACCATCACCATTCTTTTGGTTTACCCGGAGCAACCATTTGTAGATTTTTCCATTGAGTTTCTTCTTTTGGACGTGGGACTTTTGTTTCTTTGATTTCTGGATGGCCTTCCCATCAGCAACAAGTTTTCCTAGGGTGTTTTCAGCATCTTTTTTTGCATTAAATGAATTTATAAAAACTGTTGTGTTGACGCCTAAACTGTCTATGACGTAGGTTTCTTTAAAAAAGTAATCTTTAAGTTTTTCTTCGTGAAATTCTTTGGCTTTTGCAATATTTTCTTTAAATTTTTTTACTGTACCACCACCCCCAGATGAGGCAATTACACTTAAACCCAATTTTTCCGGTTTATTTTGCTTGCCGATTTGCCCCTCATAATTGTCTTTTTTATACATTTCGTATATATCAAATTTTTCTTCCCCCTGGTTAATTATGTATTCTTGGGTAAATATATCTGCCTCTGCTCCATTCAATTCTTTTTGCAATAGATTGCAATAGGTATTATTAGGTAAAAGCTCGGTTACAGAGGCCCAACCAGCATGTGTTTCGGTACAAGCATCCTGGTTGTAGCCAAGGGCCCATCCTGAGCTAAATTTGCCCTCACCCCAGCCAGTGCAGAGCCTCCAATAAGCAGCAGGGACACCAAATGCGGGCTGGTAAATATGCACGACAGCCTTTACCTTGCCCAATAAGTTTTTGTCCTCCAAATTCTCCAATTGTTTTAGGGAGATAGGTTATACAATTATTATTTAA
>CALZIC010000108.1 GCA_945787285.1 uncultured Desulfuromonadales bacterium | reverse complement strand
TCCTTCTTCCTGTGGCTCTTCTACTACCTGGTGGTCGCCGGGAGCCTGGTTCATCTCTATGTCCCGAAAATGGAAGACATCAAGAGCGGCCTCTTCCGCCAGGCCCTGTTCTACTTCTTCAACTATTTCCGGGGCAAGCCGAACCCCCACCACACCACCCCCGACAACAAGTTCAACCCGATGCAGAAGTCGGCGTACCTGGTCATCATGATGGTACTGGTTCCCCTGGTGATCGTCACCGGCATTCTGCTGCTCAACATCGAACCGATGCGCAACACCCTGCTGATGATCGGCGGGCTCAAGATGCTGGTCGGCGTTCACTTTCTGATGGCCTGCTCGCTCTGTGCCTTCCTTTTCACCCACGTCTACCTGGCCACCCTCGGGCACACCCCCTTCGCCCACTTCGTACCGATGTGGACCGGCTGGGAAGAGGTTGAGGAAAACCACGAGACGACCCATTAGGCCAGCGAAAAAACCAAGGCAACATTGTAAAAACGAAAAGCCGACCCCTTTTGGGGCCGGCTTTTTGTTTGTCTACCTTCACCTGCGAGCGCTGGACTAAGGGATGAACTCGAATGTTGTTTCTTGAGTTGTAAAAGCCTTTCACGGTCGAGGAGCCACTTCGGTTGGCCGGTTCGCCCCCCTACGGAGCGCTCTCCGGTCTCGCACTGTCTGAAATGTCAGGGGTTGTAAGAATCGCTTTATTCAGCTTTGGAACCCCTTTATCTTGCATCGCCTAAGGATTTATGGGAGATCCCCCCCCTTGACGATGCCTCGGCTAATCATTTTCCTGCAGGTAATCCATGGTCGCGGTCCAGAAGGAGAGGTCATAGGTGGTCTTTTCGTAAAGGCGGGCATTCATGATGGCAATACCGGCAATCTCCGCCAGTGCGGACAAGAAGGTAACCTCCTCCTGACTGAACTCCCGCCGCTTGCCAATGTACAGCCTCAGCACCCCGATGACCCGGTCTTTGGCGACGATCGGCAGGGAGAGGAGACTGACGATCCCCTCGGCCCGGGTCTGTTCCGGGTACTCGAGGCGTGAATCGGTGGCGGTGTCGAGAATCAGCACCGGATTTCCAGCCAGGGTGTCGCAGATACTTTTATCGGTATGGGGCGCCCCCTTTTGCAGAAAGCGGTCACTCAGGCCACGGGAGACCAGCAGTTCGAGCTCTCCGGTCGTCTCGTTGATAAGACGCAGGGCACTCCCTTTAATCTGCATAATTTCGATCACCTTGCCGATGATCAGGGTCATCACTTCGCGGGAGTCGAGAGTCGATAATATCGCCCGGCTCACCTCATGCAGCGCCCGAAAATATTCGAGGCTCTTCTCCTCGCTCAACGGCTGCAGGGAAAAAGGGCTCTGGCGGTTCTCACGGACCACTTCCGGGGGCGGCAGCTCGATCCCCACCTCGTTGAGCAGGGTCGAGAGCTTGACCCCTTCGGCTTCGTAAATCCGTGCATTGGCAATGGCGAGGCCGCCCAGTTCGGCCAGGGCTGCAACAAATTCTATTTCTTCGGCGCTGAAGACGCGGCGCTCTGCCGAGTAGAGCCGGAGTACGCCAATCGTTTTATCCCTCGCTTCGACCGGCACGCTCAGTACGGTATTCACCCCCTCGTCCCGCATCGCCTGCCGGTATTGAACCCTCGGGTCATCGTAGGCATCCTGAATAACCACCGGCGCCCCTTCCAGCACCTGGGGCATACTCTGATCGGCATTCAAGGGCCCCTTATTCAGGTAGCCGCCGCTCAATCCACAGGAAGCGACCAGTTCCAGCCGCTTGGTTTTCTCGTCGATCAGGCGCAGGCTGCCGGCCTTGACCTCCAACGCGGCGACGGTCCTCTGCACCAGAAAGTCGAGGGTCTGCTGCAGCGACGAAGAAGAAAGGATGGACTGTCCTGCTTCAAAAAAGAGTCTGAAATACTCGGATACATTTTTTTGAGACATCGTTCCAAAACTCCACAATAACCTAAAACACCACTAAAATTGCCCCATTGGGCGACACAGCTATAGAAAAAACAAAGAAGCCATGCGCACAGGAGGTTTATTCTCAACCGACCTCGAAGCAGCAAAAAAACATCGTTATATTATCGTCAAACTGAACAGAATGTCAATGACCAAAGGAGAGCTGCGGCCTCGAGGCAGGAGCCCAAACCGGCACACAGCCCGAGGGACTTTCTATCCCTTCATCCTGCGGGTGGTTTATTCACGTTCCCCAGCCAGCTCAGGGTCCGGCTCAGAATCCTGGCGACAACCTCGGCGCGCGACCAACCGATCGACTTGAGAACCTTGAAGGAATGGTCGCCCCCGTCGATGAGTTCCAAAGCCGAGGGACCACCGAGGCATGGCAGCGACTGGCGAAGCAGCGCCAGGTCGCACATCGGGTCCCGCGTACCTTCGATGAACAGGGAGGGGATGCCGATGCGGCCGAAATGCTGGTTGCGTATCTTTTCTTTTTTTCCCGGCGGATGCAGCGGGTAACCGAACAGCACCAGCCCATCGGCCTCCAGCCGGCCGTCGGCCACCAGCAGCGAAGCGATGCGCCCGCCCATCGATTTGCCCGCGAGGTACAGTTTATTCACAGACAATTCGGGGTGGTGGCGGACAAAATTCGCCGCCGCAAGCCACACCTCCTCCAGCCGGCGTGGAGTATCGGGCGCCTTGCGCCCCTGCTCGCTGTACATAAAGTTGAACCTCAGGGTGACATACCCCCCCGCGGCCAGCCCTTCGGCCATATCGACGATAAAGTCGTGGTGCATATCCCCGCCGGCGCCGTGGGCGATCAATACCGCTGACGGCCTTTCGCCAGAACCGCTATCGGGGCGAACCATCACCCCTGAGACCGAAAGACCTTCTCCTACCGGAATCGTCACCGCATCATGCTTCATCTGCACCTCCCTGAGTGGGTTTGTCCTTATGTAGACCATCAATCTCAAATTTCCACAGTATACTGTTTTCACGTTTTGCACGCTTCTCACCCGGATCTAACACAAACCAAACATTGCTCTACCATAATTCCGGCCATCAGATCGACGGATCAATCAAACCCCGACAGCGGGGCACCGAATCGTGAGGAGAATCAAGAAATGAATCGTATGGTTTCCAACGCCCTGAAACTGCTTGCCGCAACCGCCCTGGCTGCCACCCTCGGCGCAGGAGTTTCTTTCGCCGGCCAGATCGAGGTCGACACCAAACTGAACGCCTACGCCAAAACCCAGGGCGTATCGGGCAACCTCAACAGCATCGGCTCCGACACCCTCAACAACCTGATGACCTTCTGGGCTGAAGGCTTCCGCAAGAAGTACCCCAACGTCAACATCCAGATCGAAGGCAAGGGTTCGAGCACCGCTCCCCCCGCCCTGATCGAAGGGACCGCCCAGATCGGCCCCATGTCGCGCAAGATGAAAAAGGGCGAGGAAGAGGCCTTTGAAGCCAAGTTCGGCTACAAGCCGACCGCCATCGGCGTGGCCCTCGACTCCCTGGCGGTCTACGTCAACAAGGACAACCCGGTCAACCAGCTCTCCCTGCAGCAGGTCGACGCCATTTTCTCGAAAAACCGCAAGGGCGGCGCCGCCGGCGACATCACCACCTGGGGCCAGGCCGGCGCCAAGGTCGCCTGGGCCGGCCAGCCGGTCAGCATCTACGGCCGCAACTCCGCCTCCGGCACCTACGGCTACTTCAAGAAAAAGGCCCTGTTCAAGGGCGACTACAAGGACATCGTCAAGGAGCAGCCCGGCAGCGCCTCGGTGGTTCTCTCGGTGACCGAAGACACCGCCGGCATCGGCTACTCGGGCATCGGCTACAAGACCTCGGGCGTCAAGGCGATCGCCCTGGCCAAGAAGGACGGGCAGCCCGCCTACGGGCCGACCTACGAAAACGTGCTCGACGGCAAGTACCCGCTGGGCCGCATGCTCTACCTCTACGTTGCCAAGCAGCCGAACAAGCCGCTGCCGAAAATGATCGAGGAATTCCTGAAATTCGTCCTCTCCAGGGAGGGCCAGGAAACGGTGGTCAAGGACGGCTACCTGCCCCTTCCGGCCAAGGTGGCCCAAAAGCAGCTCGACCTTCTCAAGTAGGCGGCACTGCAAATCACAATCGGATCATTTTCGATCAAAGGTTCAGCCTGCCGGATTCCGGCGGGCTGAACCTGCACTCGTACCTGGTTCCGTGAGGAGTAAGGTGTGAGGAGAAAAAGCACAAAGGGCTGTTTGGGTCTGGTCGATTACGCCTCACGCCTCACTCCTCACCTGCCGAAATCCGCAGGGTTGCAGAAAATCGGCAATGCGCCAATAAACTTACGCATTCATGGTCAATAAAAGAAGTGGGGTTCACTGCATGGACCAGAAAATTCTCCGGCGAATTAAACGCAGAGACCGCCTCGCCCGCTGGGTCATCACCGTCGGCGGCATGGCGATTATCGCCAGCGTTATCCTCATTCTGCTGCTGATCGGCGAAGTCTCCCTGCCGCTCTTCCAGGAGCCGAAGGCCGACCGGCTGAGCTCCTTCGCGCTGCCCGGCAATCCCCATGAGGCCCAGGTTCTGGCCGTCGACATCGACGAATACCTCGAGACTTCGGTTCTATTGACAGAAAACGGGGTATTTTCCTTTTTCGAAACGACCACCGGCCAGCGCCTCGAAGAGATTCACCTCACCTCTCCGGGATCGAACGATGCCGTACTCGCCTCGGTTGAGCAGAACGCGCCGATGAGCTTCAACCTCCTCTGGAGCGACGGCTCCCTGAGCGTTGAAAAAGTCCGCTTTTCGGCCCGCTTCGACGAGCAGGGCAGACGCTCCTTCGTGCGCGGCAACCTTCGTGAAGCAAGTTTTGCTGCGCCTGCTGAAGGCGTCCCCGTCCGTTCCCTGGCCCGCATCGATGAAGACGGCCGCCGGACCCGGATCGACCTGTTCGAGGCCAACCGCCTGAAGGTCACCCAGGTGGCGGTCGAAACCGATATGTTCGACAACGAGGAAATCACCGAAAGCGAATTTTTCCTCGACGAGGCGGCGGGCGAAACCATCACCGCCCTGACCCTCGATCAGGCAGGGCATACCCTCTATGCCGGCACCGACAGCGGAACTCTGCTGCGCTGGGGCCTCTCAGAGGCCGACAGCCCGGTTCTGCTCGATAAGGTTCGGGCCCATGCCGACGGCCGCAGCATCACCGCCCTGGCCATGGTCCTTGGCGACATCTCCCTGGCGGTCGGCGACGACCAGGGGGAATTGAGCACCTGGTTTGCGGTGCGCAACGAGGCGGGGAGCAACGGCAAATCCCTCACCCGCATCCACAAGCTCGCCAAACACGACAGCGCCATCGCCGCCATCATCCCCTCCATGCGCGACAAGTCGCTGGTCAGCTTCGACAGCCACGGCAGCATCCACCTCGACCACATGACCAGCGAGCGCCACCTGCTGACCCTGGAGAATTCCCGGGGAATTTCCCATGTGGCCATCTCCTCGCGCGGCAACGGCATTACCGCCCTCGACGAAGACGGGCAGGTTTCGCTGTGGAGCATCGACAACCCCCACCCCGAAGTGAGCCTCAAGACCCTGTTCGGCAAAATCTGGTACGAAAGTTACGACGAACCGGCGCTGGTCTGGCAGTCGTCTTCGGCCAGCGACGATTTCGAGCCGAAACTCAGCCTCACCCCGCTGATCTTCGGGACACTGAAGGGGACGTTTTATGCGATGATTTTCGCCATCCCCATGGCGATCTACGGGGCGATCTACATCAGCCAGTTCGGCAGCAACCGTCTGCGCCAGTGGATCAAGCCGGCGGTGGAGATCATGGCGGCGATCCCTTCGGTGGTTATCGGATTTCTGGCCGCCCTGTGGTTCGCACCCCGTCTCGAGGGAAGCGTGCCCGCGCTGATGCTGGCGGTCCTCTTCCTGCCGGCCTCCCTGACCCTGGCCATTCTTCTCTGGCAGTGGCTGCGCTCTTTCAAGCCGCTGCGCAATATCGAACGGGGCTACGAGTTCATCGCCATCGCTCCGGTGCTGATCCTGGCCATTGCCGCCTCGATCGTTATCGGGCCGATGATCGAGAGTACCTTTTTCGGCGGCGACTTCAGGCTGTGGCTCTTTAACGAAGCCGCCACCCGTTACGACCCGCGAAACAGCATCGTCATCGCCTTTGCCCTGGGCTTTGCCGTCATCCCGATCATTTTCACCATCGCCGAGGATTCGCTGTCCAACGTTCCGCCCAGCCTCAAGGCGGCCTCCCTGGCCCTCGGAGCCAGCCGCTGGCAGACGGTATGGCGGGTGATCCTGCCTTCGGCGTCCCCCGGGATTTTTGCCGGGATCATGATCGGCCTGGGCCGGGCCATCGGCGAGACGATGATCGTATTGATGGCCACCGGCAATACCCCGATCATGGACTGGAGCATGTTCAACGGCATGCGCCCCCTGTCGAGCAACATCGCCGTCGAAATTCCTGAAGCCCCGCACGGCGGCACCTTGTACCGGGTCCTGTTCCTCTCGGCGGTCATTTTATTCGGCTTCACCTTCGCTCTCAACACGGTGGCCGAGGTGGTGCGGCAGAGGCTGCGCAAGAAATACGGCCGGTTTTAGGTGGCGAAAAGCTTCTGGCTTCTGAAACACTGACCACTGATCACTAATTACTGGATTTCAAAGTTATGAAAAAATTCTGGCGTGAAGGCGAACCGTTTGTCTGGGCGACCGGGGCGGCCATGTCGCTGACCCTGCTGATCACCGCCACCCTGGTGGTGGTGGTCATGGTGAACGGGCTGGGGGTCTTCTGGCCCTCCGATGTGACCCGGGTAACCCTCGACAACAACCAACAGGTGATGGGTGAGATCATCCAGCGCGAACCGCTCCCCTCCGGAGTCGGCCAGCGGCTGCAGTTCAAGATCGGCAACCGTGATCTCTACGGCCTCGATTTCCGCTGGGTCGATCAAAGCACCATCACCGCGAACGAGACTCCGGCTGAGGCCGTGGCGATCGAACGCTACGAGTACGGCAATTTCTACGGCATGCTCACCCAGGTCGAGATGCCAGGCCATTCGGGCGCCACCCTGGAGGTGCTCGAAACGGCGCTGGAGCAGGTCGAAGCGAAAAAGCGCCTCCTCGAGGAGTACGAAGAGCAGATCGCCGAACTGAACCACGAAGCGGCCGATCTGGAGAGGAAAATGCAGAAACGGATCTACGACGGCGCCTCCGAAGAGAGCCCTGAAGTGGTCGCGCTCGAGAGCCGGGTCGAAAAACTCCGCGGCGACTTCAACCGGGTGGTCGCCAACCAGGAGGCCGCCACCGGCAAACTCAACAGCTACACCGCGACCTTCCGCGAGGCCGGCGGAACGGAAAAGGCGATCCCCCTGACCCAGATCGTCCGGATCTACCAGCCCAACACCATGTCGGGCTTCGACAAGGCGCTTTTCTATCTCTCCAAGCTCAAGGAACTCTTCGTCGGCCAGCCGCGCGAATCGAACACCGAAGGGGGGCTGTTCCCGGCCATCTTCGGCACGGTCATGCTGATCTTTCTGATGAGCCTCTTCTCCTTCCCCCTCGGGGTGATCGCCGCGGTCTACCTGCGCGAGTACGCCAAGGAAGGCGCGGTGGTGCGCATGGTGAGGATCGCCGTCAACAACCTGGCCGGCATCCCCTCGATCGTCTACGGGATCTTCGGCCTCGGCTTCTTCGTCTACGGCATCGGCTCGGGCATCGACCAACTCTTCTTCCCCGCGCGGCTGCCGACCCCGACCTTCGGCACCGGCGGCATCCTCTGGGCCAGCCTGACCCTGGCGCTGCTCACCGTTCCGGTGGTCATCGTCTCCACCGAAGAGGCGTTAAGCGCCATCCCCGGCGGC
>CALZIC010000107.1 GCA_945787285.1 uncultured Desulfuromonadales bacterium | reverse complement strand
GGCTTCGGCGAGGATGTTGCCGATGGTCTCGTCGCTGTTGGCCGAGATGGTGCCGACCTGGGCGATTTCCTTGTGGTCCTTGATCGGCTTGGAGAGCGCTTTCAGGCTCTCGACGGCGACGATGACCGCCTTGTCGATGCCGCGCTTGATTTCCATGGGGTTGTGGCCGGCGGAAACCAGTTTGACGCCTTCACGGTAGATGGCCTGGGCCAGAACGGTGGCGGTGGTGGTGCCGTCGCCGGCAACGTCGGAAGTCTTGGAAGCGACTTCTTTGACCAGCTGGGCGCCCATGTTCTCGAACTTGTCTTCGAGTTCAATTTCCTTTGCTACGGTGACGCCGTCCTTGGTGATCAGCGGTGCGCCGAAGGAGCGGTCGATGACAACGTTGCGCCCCTTGGGGCCGAGGGTGGCCTTGACGGCCTGGGCGAGAATATTGACACCTTCGAGGATGCTGTTACGGGCGTCCTGCGAAAATTTGATTTCTTTAGCCATCTCTGTTGGATCTCCTTATACAGTGGTGATTGTTAAGTCGATTACTTTTCGACGACGCCGAGAACGTCGTCTTCGCGCATCATCAGGTATTCCTTGCCTTCGACCTTGATCTCGGTACCGGAATACTTGCCGAACAGAACCTGGTCGCCGACTTTGACGTCGAGGGGGAGAACCTGGCCGTCTTCGGTCTTCTTGCCGTTGCCGGCGGCGATGATAATGCCCATCTGGGGCTTTTCTTTGGCGCTGTCGGGAATGATGAGGCCGGACGCGGTGGTGGTTTCCTCTTCGATTCTCTCGACAATGATACGATCGTGAAGCGGTCTGATGTTCATGTTGAACTTCTCCTTTCTGACCAATGAAAATAAATAGGGAGCGATCCCTGTTCGTGGCGTTCCAACAAAAAAAGACGCTAGACCCGGTTGCCAGGCAACGAATCGAGCCCCGATTTTAGGTGGGGCTGTTGTTAGCACTCCCCGGCGGAGAGTGCTAACAACAGGGCTAAATATAATCAGGGGAAATTGAAAGTCAAGGGTTTCTTGAAAAAAAGTAGTTATCCCTGCAGGGCTTTGCGGACTTGGGCTGCCAGCTCCTCGGCGATCAGTTCGGAAAGCTTGTGGCGCTCCTTGTCGAGGGAGGAGTAGTCATGATCGAAAAAGGCTTTGAAGGGGTAGCTGTATTCGAGCACCGGGTCCATTTCCCCCTTGTTGAAGAGGTAGACCCTCGATTTGGTTCGAATATCGGTGGAGCAGCAGTCGGAATCTTCGACGTAGCCGAAAATTTCCCCGGCGATGTAGTTGTGCTCCTTCAGCCAGGAAGAGCTGACCGAGTCGAGGCCATCCTTGAGAATGATGAACTCGTACTGTCCCCCGATCGCGCCCTGCCCGAGGGCGTCTACGAAGCGGTCAAAGAGTGCTTCGGCCACCGTGTCGGGAACCATCACCGTAGTGAACGGGGCGACGTAGATGGGCTTGGCGGTGATGGCCGCCGGGGGCTTGGGGGCAACGGGCGGTGCCGGCTTGGGAGGAACCGCGGGTTTGGGGGGCTCCACCTTCACCGTTTTGGGGGCGGGCTTGGGAGGCTCGACCGGTGCGGGACGCGGTGCGGGGGCCGCCGGCTTGGCCGGAGCGGTAACGACAGGCACCGGGGCGGGCTTTGTCACTTCGGGGACAACCGCAGGCTTCGGCGCCGGGGGGGCCACCTTCGGGGCGACAGGAGCGGGAGGAGTCACCGGCGCAGGTGCGGGGGCCGGAGCGACTTTTGCTGCCCGGAAGAGGGATGTGGTTCGCGGGTCTGCGGGCATCGCCTGAAGTGCGCTGCGGATAGCGTCGAGTTTTGCGGCGTCCAGGCCCTGGCGGGCGACGAATTCGCCCCTTCCCGGGGAGCCTAAATGAGCCGCTGGCATCAGCGGCTCGAATTCACCGGCCGGCTGGCGTTTGAGGTAGTCCTGGTCGAACAGGCCGATATCGACCATCCGGTAGCGGCTAAGCCACTGGTGAAGCGTCTGCTGATCGTTGTAGGCGCGCACATCGACCTCTGCGCCGAATTTGTCTGCGAGAATGCGTGCAAAGCGTTCGGCCTGCTCCTGGTTGGAGAAGTCTTTCCCCGCTCCGGTCACGACCCCGAGGATCATGGCACCCTTTGCCTTGGGAGCCGAAACGCGGGCTCGGGTGGGCAGCTTTCTGGAGGGCCTGGCAGGTGTGGCGTAGGGGGCGGCGGTCGGGGGGACCCGGCGGGGGGGAGCCGTTACGATTTCGGCGAGGCCAAGCGAAGACCTGAGGGTATTGAGCTTGGTCGAACTGAGCCCCTGGCGGGCCACCACCTGCCCGGTGGCGAGGCCGTCGGTCAGGCTGGCGCCCGAGGTGAGGGTCTCGAATTCTCCGGCAGGTTGGCGCTTAAGGTAGGGGTCGGAAAACAGGGCGATATCGACCATGCGGAAACGGCTGATCCAGTCGTGGAGGGTCTTTTCATCGTCAAAAGTGCGCACGGAGACGCTGCGGCCGAGACGGGCTTCGAGAATGCGGGCGAAACTCGTCGCAGCCTGCTCGGTGGTAAAGGGGGCGCCGGGACCGGTTGCCGTACCGAAGGTGAGACTTTTTCCCTGGCCGGTCTTTGGTGCCGGACGCGATGACCGGGCGGGGCGCGAAACCCTGGGAGCGGGGGCGTGGGTGAAGGGGGTGTATTCGGGGGCCGGGGTCGCTGCGGCCAAGGGTGCTTTGCGGGGGGCTGTGGCCGGTGCGGGTTGGGTCGCGCTGGGGGGCGCAGATATCGGCAGGGGAGGCGCCTGAGCCGCAGCTTGCTGCGCTTCTGCCATGGTGTCGGTTCCCGGGGGAGAAAAACGCTGAATGCCGAAATCGGAAAGGATGCGGGCCCCCTGCGGATTCAGGTGCATGTCGGTCAGTATCGTTTGAATGCGCGCCATCAGGGCGCTGTCGAGTCCGGGCCGCATGACGATCAGGTCGGGTTGGCCGGTGGACGCCTCGCGGGCGGAGTTGGCGGTCGGACCTTCATCGAGCCTGAGGATGGCCAGGTCGACTTCGCCATAGTCCTTCAAGGCCTGCTGAAGGGTCTGTTCATTCTGGAAGATACGCACCGTGACCGGCTGATTCAGCTGGCCTTCAAGGTACCGTCCGAAGTTGCGCGCCTGGGTCTCAGAGCAGATCATCGAACTGGCTGTCGGGACGACGCCGAAGGAGAGGTCGGCATGGGCAGCGGTGGTGCAGGTCAGAAAGATGAAGACGAACAGAGCGAGGTGACGTTTCATGGGTATCCGCATAAATTGGTTAGGTCATTCGCGGGGCCTGAAGCATAAAGCGCAGGCCCGATCGGGAACGGTCGATGGATAGTGTGCAGGTCGAAGGAGGTTGCGTGTCCGAACAGCGGAGCAGCGCATTAAAAAACCTTTCGCATCCTAACCCTGCGGGCCTGGAAAGTCAACGAGGGAATTCCTTGACATTGCTGTAATTGTTATGCTAAGGACTCAGCTCTTGATGTGGATTTGCCGCAGGCAAAGCCGAGAAGGTCACCTGTAACTGGCGTAGGGTGGGTAACCACCGGGGAGCAGGATAACACGACCAGTCATGTCGCACGCCTGGGCCCCCTTTATTAACAAGACAGGGTCGGGCGTTTTGTTTTTTCTGTCCGCCGTTCTGGAGACGGCACAAGGACGCCGCCCCCCCCCTTCCCCCCTATCTTGAGGAGTGAAAAACAATGGGCAAAAAACTCTATATTCCCGGGCCGGTGGAAGTCAGTCCGGATGTATACCAGGCGATGTGCGCGGCAATGGTGGGGCATCGGATGAAGGAGTACGCCGAAGTTCACCACAGGGTGACCACCGGGCTCAAGAACCTTCTCAATGCTCCCGGGCCGGTATTTCTTTCCACCTCCAGTGCCTTCGGGGTGATGGAGGGGGCGGTGCGCAACCTGGTACAGAAACGCTGCGCCAACTTCGCCAACGGCGCCTTCAGCGGAAAGTGGCACGACGTTACCCTGCGCTGCGGCCTTCAGGCCGACAAGTTTTCAGCCGAATGGGGCCGGCCCATCACTGCCGAGATGGTCGATGAAGCCCTTGCCACAGGCAAGTACGATGCCATGACCCTGGTGCACAACGAGACCTCCACCGGCGTCATGTCGCCCCTGGAGGAGATCGCCGAGGTGATGAAGAAGTACCCCGAGGTTTCTTTCATCGTCGATACCGTCTCCTCGATGACCGCGGTCCCCATCGACCTTGGCGCCCTCGGAATCGACGTCTGCCTGGCCGGGGTGCAGAAGGCCTTCGGCCTGCCGCCGGGGCTGGCGGTGTTCGCCGTGTCGCAAAGGGCGCTCGAGAAGGCCCGCACCACCCCCAACCGCGGCTACTATTTCGACTTCGAGGAGTTCGAAAAGAACGACCTCAAGGACAATACCCCCAGCACCCCCGTCATCAGCCTGATTTACGCTCTCGACCACCAGCTGAAGAAGTTTTTCGCCGAAGGGTTGGAAAACCGCTACGCCCGTCATCGGCAGATGGCCGAAGCGACCCGTCAATGGATTCTCGACCAGGGCTTCGGGCTGTTTGCCGCCGAGGGGTACCGCTCCATGACCCTGACCAGCGGGGCCAACGACGGCAAAACCGACCTCGAAAAGCTCAAAAAGCTGGCCGGGGAGCGCGGCTACGCCATCGATAACGGTTACGGCAAGATCAAGAATCAGACCTTCCGCATCCCGCACATGGCCGATATGACCATGGGCGATCTGCGGGAGCTGTTCGACCTGCTCGAAGAGTTGCTGCCGCAGGTACGCACGTGAAACCGTGAGGCGTGAGGGGTAAGGAGTGAGGTGGTAAAGACTAAAAAGCGAGGCTCTCCAATCGGAGGGCCTCGCTTTTTTGATCATAGCAGCTGAGCACCGATAACTGCCCACTGCCCACTGGTTTCAGGCCACCAGCGCCCCCCCGCAGGAGGAGCCGCAGCCGGCGGTGCAGCCGAAGCAGTGGTTGCCGGTGACGATGGGGCGATTTTTCAGCAGAGCCGGATCGAGGTCGTCGATGTGGTTCGGCAGGCCCTTTTCGAGCCCGAGCCCCAGGGCCAGGTTGAAATCGCAGTCTCCCAGGGTGCCGTCCCAGGCGATGCAGATCTGGTGGCGGCACATCAGCCCCTCGATGGTGTCGGGGTTGAAGGCTTCGGAGAGCAGATCGCGATACTCGGCGTCTTTTTTCTGCTTTTTCAGGTCGTCGAGAAATCTCCCGATCGGCATGTTGGTGATGGTCAGCAGGCGGGTGAATTCGATGCCGTGACGCTCGTGGAGTTCTCTGCGGTAGTCGGCCTCCAGCCCGGCCTGGTCGGGGGGGAGTGAGGGGCCGCCGGGGTTGTAGACCAGGCTCAAGGAAAGGTCCGGGTCGCTGCCGTAGCCGAGGTCGTTGAGGAGGCAGATCGCCTCGATGCTTTTTTCATAGATCCCCTCGCCCCGTTGAGCGTCGACATTGCCGTCAAGATAGCAGGGGAGCGAGGCGACCAGCTGAATCTTGTTGTCCCGGTAGAACTTGGGGATCCTTTCCATGCCGGGTTCAATGAGGACCGAGAGATTGGTCCGCACCTGCACCGGGTGCCCGGCATCGTGAAGGATGGTGACGAAACGCCGGAAGTGGGGGTTCAGCTCGGGCGCGCCGCCGGTAATGTCGATCTGGCAGCCGGGGAGGGTGGCGGTCAGGTGGAAAATTGACCGCATCGTCTCCCAGCTCATCATCTCTTTGCGGTTCGGTGCTCCGTTGACGTGGCAGTGGCGGCACTGCTGGTTGCAGCGAAGACCGACGTTGACCTGCACGGTGCTCACGTCGGCGCTGTGGAGGTCTTTGCCGAGGGTCTGGCGGACCTGTTTATCAAAATCGTTCATTGGAATCCTTGTTGTAGTGGATCAGTGGTTTTTTCTCTTTGTCTTTAATCCTATAGCAAAACGGGCGCGTCGGCAAAGGAGGAAATTGATGCAGATTTAACATGCCGATCTTACAGTTAGAGGCTTCGCGTTCGAACGGCCCTTGGCAGGAAGTCAGATGAAGCAGAAAACAAAACCCTGGGGTTGCACCCCCAGACGGCCCCTTACTTTCTCTGCTCGCCCGGAGAAAGTAAACAAAGAGAGGGCGCCCCATTCCTTGCCCTTCGCTTCGCAGACGTTTTGAGGGAGGGCAAAACTCGCTTCGCTCAGACAGTTGCCCTCCTTTATCTCAAAACGTCCACTCCGCTCCGGCTGCGTCATAGAGGGGAGGAGGCTGGCGAGATCTCCTGCAGGCCTACTTCAATTAATATCTCACCCTGACCCGGTATTCCAGTGTGGCGCTCCCCTCGGCCGGGACCTTGATCTGCCAGGTGGCGGTTCCGGCGGTGTTTTTCTGGTGGTCGTGGTTTTCCTTGAGAATTTCCCAGTCGCCCGGCATCGGCTCCACGACCTTCACCATAACCTCTTCCTGTTTGGCGTTCTTCAGCTCAATGCTGTAGGCGCTCTCGAAAATGTAGTTGTAGCGGCCGGAGCCGGCCAGCTTCTTGAAATCGGTCTGTTTCTTGTTGGCGGTGACGTCGAAGGCGTCACCGAGCTTGAGGCGGATCGTTTCGTTCTTCGGGGTATGGTCGATGCGGTCTTCGCCGACGAACTGGGCGTTTCCCTGGCTGTCTTTCTTGTAGACCCGGACGATCCCTTTCGGCAGGGGCATGCCAAGCTGCGCCTCTTTACGGTTGGTCATTTCGATGAAGACTCCGACCTTGAGCTTCTGGCCGAGATCGCCGTGGCGCCCCCGGTAGTAGTAGTCGCTACCCTGCAGCAGAAACTCTTTTTTAACCGGGACAGCCGAAGCGCTCAACAGCGAGACCTGCTTGGTCTGGTTCTCCTTGATGGTGGTGGGGCGGCCGAGGGTGTAGAGGTGGTATTCGAAGAGCCCTTCCTCCTGCATCGGGGCCGCCGAGGCCATCGCCACCATATCTCTTCTCATTTCGGGCGCCATCGGCCTCGGCGGCTGCACCCGGTGCAGGTCGCCGGCCACCAGCTGCAGGCGGGCTCGGTTGTAGCTGGTGCCGCTGCGGTTGGTCAGGGTCACCCACCCGGAGAGGTCGAGCCGGCTGTCGTCCGGATTGATTTCGGCCACGTAGTCGGCTTTCCAGGAGAGGCCCGAGGTGAGGTAGGCCAGCTCGAGGGTCTGCTCTTTGGCCGTAGAGCTGTCGAGTTCGATAACCAGGGTCGGCCGGTCGCGCAGATCGGCGGGGACGTCGGGATAGACCAGGCGCCCCGGCATGCCGGTTTCGATGCGGTCGCCGATGCGCAGTACGGTTCCGCCGTTGGCGGCCAACACCTCGGCCGTCTCATGGGTGTCTTCGCCGGTCTGGGGGTGGGTTCTGACCACCCGGACGGTGCGCCCGACATATTTTTCCAGCAGTTTCTGAGGGGTCAGCAGGTCAAAGTCGAAGTTCTGCTCGATCACCTCGAGCCCGCCGGGATGGCTGAGGCTTTTCAGCAGGGCCGTTTCGGGGCGGATGCCGGCGCTCACTTCCCGCAGGGCCAGCCGGTTCTCCCCTTTGCGCAGGGTCACCTTGCGCTGGTCCTTCACCAGGGCGAGGTTTTCGTTGTAGATGGTTACGGCGACTTCCTGCTGATCGGCCAGGGAGCTGCGCTGCTCGGCCGCTGTTTCACCAAGGGCGGAGGTGGCCGCGAGCAGCAGGAAAAAAACGATGGTCACAATTCGGGAGTGGGTCATGGTCTCTCCTGTGGGGGGGATAAGGGCATTGCCTGAAGCGAGCTTCTAGGAGGCTGTCCGACAATCCATGACCGGCTACAAACCCAGCTGCTTGGCCCATATTTCAGCTCCTTTTCGGCCCATAGCTACGGGAAGTATAGCCGGCGATTATCCAAGGGGCAAAGGTCAATTAAATCGCCCCTGCAGATCAAGGGGGCGCGGTCCATGGTAGAGCAGAGAGTCATACCGAATGCGGAGATTCGCGAAATCGAACTGGCGGTGCCCGAGGGACATCATCATCTGCGAGCGGCCATTCGTTTCCACAACGGCGAGGTTCTGGTTTTGCAGGAGGCGACGGTGGCCAACCTGGTGCGGGCCTACGTGACCGTAAAAACCGATCCTGTCAAGACGTCGGTGACACTGACCGGTCGCCTGGTAAGCGGCGGCGACAGGAAAGACGGGTTTGCCGACTGGCAGTTGCTTGAAGGGGGACCAGTCGCCGGGCAAGGCGAAGAGGGGAGCTTCCGCGATGACTGAACCGGCCTATCGGCGGTTGCTGGCTTGCGGCGAGCTGCAGCGGCGTGTCGAGGCGGCCCGTCTGCGCATGAAGTGTTGTGACCTGTGTCCCAGGCGATGCGGGATTGACCGCTTCAGTTCGGTCCGCGGGGCACTCTGCCGCACCGGGTCGAAGGCGGTGGTCTGCAGCTACGGGCCCCACCACGGCGAAGAGGCTCCGCTGGTCGGTCGTCGGGGGTCGGGGACCGTCTTTTTCAGCTGGTGCAACCTGCGCTGCGTTTTCTGCCAGAACTGGGAGATCAGTCACCGGGGGGAGGGGAGCGAGGTCAGCGCCGAAGAACTGGCGACGATGATGCTCGATCTGCAGGGCATGGGGTGCCACAACATCAATCTGGTCTCCCCCAGCCACGTGGTCGCCCCGATCCTCGAGGCCCTTTTGATCGCTGCCGAGAGCGGCCTGCGCCTGCCGCTGGTCTACAACACCGGGGGGTACGACAGCCTGGAGACCCTCGCCCTGCTCGATGGCGTGGTCGACATCTACATGCCAGATATGAAGTTTGCCGATTCCGCGGTGGCCAGGCCCTACGTTGGTGTGGCCGACTACGCCGAGGTCAACCGGGAGGCGGTGCGCGAGATGCACCGCCAGGTCGGGGATCTTGTTCTTGATGAGCAGGGAATCGCCTTGCGGGGACTGCTGGTCCGCCACCTGGTCCTCCCCGACGATCTGGCCGGCACTGAAGCGACCATCGTCTTTCTGGCCCGGGAGATTTCCGCTGACACCTATCTCAACCTGATGGACCAGTATCGCCCCTGCTACCGGGCCGGAGAATTCCCCGGGCTCGACCGGCGGTCATCACGGGCCGAATTCAAGGCGGCGGTGGCGCTGGCAAGACGTTATGGTCTGCGCCGACTCGATAAGGGGTGAGGGGACAGAGGGTCGGAGGCTGTTTGGGATGTGAGAATTACATTGCGGATTCGCAGGCTTGCTGGGGCGGCTGGTCTGGGATCATCTCGTTTTTTGCAAGATACACGGTAGGCGCATCGGCATACTGTTCAGAAATGGCGATGAATTCCTGTTCCCGGGCCAGAAAGGCGTCGACCACGTCGGGGTCGAAATGTTCGCCCCTTTCCTCGAGGATGATCTGGCGGCATTTTTGATGGGGCATCGCCTCTTTGTTAGACGTCGGCCAGGGCCATGATGCGGGCGCCGAGCGGTATGGCTTCGCCTTTGAGTCCGTAGGGGTAACCCGTGCCGTTCCATTTTTCGTGGTGGTAAAGAACCAGTTCGGCGGCGCGGGACAGAAAGGACTGAAAGCTCAGTTTGTTTTCGGCATGTTTGAGGATCGCCGCTCCGTATTCGCAATGCTGCTGCATCTCCCGCATTTCCTCTTCGTTCAGTTTTCCCGGTTTGCGCAGGATGGCATCGGAAACGCCGACCTTGCCGATATCGTGCAGAGGGGATGACTTGATCATGTCCGAGACCACCTCTGGGGGCAGAATCTTTTTATGCTCGGGACGCTGGGCGAGGGCTTCGGCCAGAATCTGCAGGTAGCGGGTGGTTCGGTCGAGGTGAAAGCCCGTTTCGAGGTCGTGGATTTCCGCCTGGTAGGCCAGGGCCGAAATGGTGACCTGCTGGGTCTCGATCAGCTGGAAGGTCGATTTTTTCTGCAGGCGGTGGGAGCGGAAGAAGATCGCGAACAGAAGCAGGTAAAGGACCGCTCCGGCAGAAAGCACCTGCTCCCAGACGGTGCGGGCGTTTTTGCCGATCTGGATGAAGAGGTCGCGGTCGGATTCGTAGAGTTCTACCACGCCGACCACCTGCCCGCCTCTTGTGACCGGGGTGTAAATCTCCAGCACCTCGCCATGCCCCTGCTCGGACTGGTTCTCGGCCTTTTGCGGAAGTTTTACCGAGGTTTCGACCTCCCCCAGCATCGCCTGCAGGAAGTTTGCGTTGTCGCGAAAATTCTGGCCGACCAGCGTCGGGTCGTTGCTCCAGAGAATGGTGCCGTCGGGGCCCCAGACCTTGACCCGGAAAATGGCGCCGAATTCCGTCAGTTCGTTGAGAAAGCGTTCCATCGTTCCGGGCAGGGTCGAGCCTGGCGGTTCCTGGAAGAATTCGTAGGCCTCGGGATGATTGCCAATAATGTTGTGGACCACGAAGGGAAAGACGCGGGTGTGGGTTTTGATCAGGTGATCGGTGACCTTGCGGGAAATGACCGTTCCCAGAAACAGGGTGAACAACAAGACCACCACGAAGCTGATGGCTGTGTACTGAACCAGAAGGTTGTTTTTTAACGAGTTCAACATGGCTGGAAACCGTCTGTGGCTTATGTCAAAAAAGGAGGAAATGGCCCTTGTCCGCTGATTTTTGCAAGATAGGTGCCCAGATGGAGCCGAGTAAATAAAAAGGCCCTGCGGCGCATCGAGCCGCAGGGCCTTCAAGTGGTGTTTGCCGCTTTGGTCAGCCAAAAATCGCCTTCAACTGCTCCTCAAGAGATTTGGGGGTGATGCCGAAGGTGCTGCTCCAGTCTGCCGGATCGCAGACATTCCCCTCCAGAAGCATGGTCATCTGGCTGGTGGTGATGGGAAATGACGGGAGCGATTCGAGCAGGGCCACCGCCGGTTTCATCAGCCACAGGGGCTGGTGAACCTTGGTGCGGGGCACCTTGCCGAGGACCTTGGCGAAAATGTCGAGCAGTTCGTCAAACGTGTGACTCTGCGGTCCGCAGCAGTGGTAGGCCTGGCCGATGGTTTCGGGTTTTTCCAGGGCAAGCACGAAGCCCCGGGCCACGTCCTGAACAGCCACCGGGCTCATGCAGTACCTGCCGTCCCCGATGACCGGAAGGATGGGGAGGGTGCGGATCTGCCCGGCAATCATGCTGACGAACTCCCCTTTGGCGCCGATGATCAGGGAGGGGCGGAAGACGGTCCAGTCGAGCTCCGACTGCCGAACCACTTCTTCGGCCCGCCATTTGGTGCGGTGATAGTCGCAGTCGCCATCGGCGCGGCTGCCGTTGGCGCTCATGTGCAGGTAGCGCTTGACCCCCTGGCTGCGGGCCGCTTCGACCACGTTGCGGGTCGCCTCGACGTGGAGGCGCTCGAAGGTGATCTGCTTGCTGGGGACCTCGCGGATGATGCCGATCAGATGAATGACCGCATCGCAGCCTTGCATGGCCCCTTGCAGCGACCCGGCATCGGTGGCGTCGCCGAGAGTGACCTCGACCCCCGGCCGTGGGGGGAGCTTGCTTTCGCTGCCGGCACGCACCAGGCAGCGTACGGTATGCCCCGAATCAAGCAGCTGCTTCAGAATTTCGCTTCCGACAAAGCCGGTACCCCCGGTGAGAAAGACGTTCATTGCAACCCTCCATTTTCTTGAATCTCAGTTTTCGGAGAATATCTTCTGCCCACTGCCCACTGCCCACTGACTCCTACCCCTTAACCACCGCCATCGGCCGCAGGCGGGCGACGATTTTGCCGAGACCGGCCTGCTGAACCACGCCGACCACCTCGGTGACGTCCTTATAGGCCTCGGAAATTTCCTCGGCAACGGTGGCTCTCCCCGCGGCGCGCACCAGGATGCCGCGGGCCGCCATTTCCGCTTCGATATTGTGCCCCCGGGCCACTTTTTTGGCGGCATGGCGCGAGAGCAGCCGGCCGGCGCCGTGGCAGGAGGAACCGTAGGTCTCTTCCATCGCCCCCCGGGTGCCGACCAACACGTAGGAGTAGCGTCCCATGTCGCCGGGAATCAGCACCGGCTGGCCGACGCCGCGGTACATGGATGGCACCTCGGGATGCCCCGGGGCAAAGGCGCGGGTCGCCCCCTTGCGGTGCACGCAGAGGCGTCGTTTGTGCCCCTCCACCGTGTGGGTTTCCATTTTGGCGATGTTGTGGCAGACGTCGTATATAACCGACAGGCGCAGATCGGAGGGGCCCAGTCCCAGCACCTGCTCGAAGCTTTCCCTCACCCAGGAAGTGATGAGCTGGCGATTGGCGAAGGCGAAATTGGCCGCGCAGGCCATGGCTGCCAGGTACTGGCGCCCTTCGGGGCTCTTCAACGGCGCGCAGCACAGCTGGCGGTCGGGGAGCTTGATGCCGTACTTGCTGCTGGCCCGCTGCATGATCTTGAGGTAGTCGTCGCACACCTGGTAGCCGAGGCCACGGCTGCCGGTGTGGATGCTGACCGTCACCTGGCCGGGGAAAAGGCCGAGAACCTCGGCGACCTCGGCATCGTAGATCTCTTCGACGTACTGCACCTCGAGAAAATGGTTGCCGCTGCCGAGGGTGCCGAGCTGGGACCGGCCCCGCTCCAGGGCCCGGTCGGAAATCAGTTCGGGGTCGGCGCCGCCGATGACTCCCCGCTCTTCGATATGCTCGAGGTCTTCGCGGCTGCCGAATCCCCGGGCCGCAGCCCAGCCGGCGCCTTCGGCCAGCACCCTGCGCTCTTCCTGCAGGCTGAGCTTCAAGTCGCGGCGCTGGGAGCCGACCCCGCACGGCACGTTGCGGAACAGGGTGTCGGCGAGTTTGTGCAGCCGGGGGGCGATCTCCTCGGCGACCAGGGCGCTACGCAGCAGGCGCACCCCGCAGTTGATGTCGTAGCCGACCCCGCCGGGGGAAACGACCCCCTCTTCGGCATCGAAGGCCGCCACGCCGCCGATGGGAAAGCCGTAGCCCCAGTGAATATCGGGCATTGCCATCGACGGCCCGACGATCCCCGGAAGGGTCGCCACGTTGCGCACCTGCTCGAGAGCTTGTTCTTTCTGCAGGACTGCGATCATCTGCTGGTCGGCGAAGACCAGCCCCTCGGTGCGCATGTCGCCCTCGCGCGGGATGCGCCAGCGGCAGTTGTCGATTTTCTCGATCTTTACAGTCATTGGATCCATCTTCAGTAAATGAAGGCGCGTATTAAGCAGAAACCAAACTTCTTTTTCACCACCCGTTCGCTTCACTCACTAGAGGCACAGAGCGCGCAGAGAAGATCAGGCCATTGAATCAATTTCTCTGTGTCCTCTGTGCCTCTGTGGTTTCATTGAGTGTGTCAAAGATCGACATACAGCCTCGCCCGCCAGCCGTCATGGACCTCTTCCACGACAATCTGGTGGTAGGTGATGGCCTTGACCTCCCGGTCGATATGATGACGCCGGCGATCGAACGGTTCACCGCTCAGCCAGGCCGAAAGGCGGTCAGGGCCGGCCTCCGAAACGTCGAAGGTCGATGGCACAAATCCCCTGGTCTCCATATAATAAATGATTTCGCTGAGCCATCCGACCAGGAGTTCCTCCCTGTCGCACCCTTCAATCTGGATCTGTTTTTCCTCGACGGAGGCGATTTCCGAAGGGCCGAAAATTATTTCGCGCAGCCCCAGTGCCGCCTGCCGGAACAGTTCTTCCGGGGTTTCGCCAAAGGCTTCGATTCCCATGTCGGCCGTGTGCTCCAGCAGGCGAAAGGTACCCATGCGTCTCTTTCATTCTGTGCCGGCGGCGGGTTTCCCCTGTCGGTCCGGTTACATCTGGCGTTCCCAGGTCACCCGGCAGACTCTGTGGTCGCTGTCGTGGGACACCTGCAGATCACCATGGTGGGCTTTGTGCAGCGCCCTGCCGAGGTGCTCGGCCAGTTTCTCTTCCGTCGTCTCAATGATCAGGGTGTCTTCTTCCCTGGACATGCTCATGATGCGTTCGAGGGGATTCTTGGCCATCGCGGTGGCCTCTTCATTCTTGAGCATGTTGAAGATTTCTTCCTCATGCTGCCACAGGTACTCACCGCGCAGGGTGACGACCCCTTCGGGATAGCTTTCGGCAATTTTTTTGCAGGCGGGGCAGGTGACCCAGATCGCTTCGCCCTTGGTCTCGAGATTTTCGGCGGCTTGCGGGTCAAGGCTCCAGCGCTTGTTGCGGTACAGGGCGTTGCAGGAGGTGCAGACCGAGGGCTCTTTCATCGCCTGATCGGAGATGTAAGGGTCTTTGCTGGTTTGGGTGCGGTCGCGTTTGTCGTTGGTGCTGAATTTCCTTTTCTCTTTATTCATTTGAAAACCCCCTTTCACAGGAAAAACGGCGCTTTCCTGAGTTCAGTATATCATCCACAATAGGCATGTATAGAGTGGGCGCGGATCCTATTTTACGTCCTTTCTCAGCACCGTCCGGCAGGGCGCCCCATCGCCGCCTTCGATTTTCAGCGGCAGGCAGATCAGCTCATAGTCTCCCGGCAGAATGGAGCCCAGGTCGAGCCCCTCGAGGATGACCGTGCCGGCTTCGAGCAGGGTGCGATGGACGGTGCCGTCACCCTTGAAGGGCTCGATGGAGAGGTAGTCGATGCCGACCAGTTTGATGTTCAAGGCGACCAGAAGGGCGGCGGCGTCCGCGGTCAGGCCGATATAGTTTTCGCAAAACGCCCTATTTTTCCACAGCTGCGAGTTGCGGGTGCGCAGCAGCAGGCGGGAGACGCCGGCCAGCTCGCACGCTTCGAGTTCGGCGGCGCTTATCGGCCCACGGTCTTTGGATAAATCGACCACCCGGCACGGCCCGATCAAGGTGTCGAGGGGGATGTGGTCGACGCCGGGTCCGTTTTCGAGCAGGTGCGCCGGGGCGTCGATATGGGTGCCGGAGTGGCTTCCCAGGGAGAGGCGGGTCAGGTGAAAGGGGGCGGCTTCGGTGATCGGGGCGAGTTGCACCTCGGGATCTCCGGGGAAGACGGGAAGAGTGCACGAGAGAGGCCGAGAGATGTCGTAAAGGGTCATTTTGAAATCCTTGATCAGGGGCTACATCGATGCCGATAAAAAATAAGTATATTCCAGTTACAGCTCGGGTCGAGCCGTCCAGTCCGTAGAACGATGTTATTTTTTTAGTGTTGTTTGAATTCGCTTTAGCCTCTATCCTTGATAAATACGATTTGTGGTCTAAAGTTATTAGATGTTTTTTCGGTTTCCTTAACGCAATTCCGAGGGTGTTTCAGAGGTGAGGGAGGTTGCCAATGAGTGGGTCCGATGGTGAAGGTAACGGTGTTTATCTAGGTGAAGAGGTGTTACAGCGATGGGAGTCCCGCGGTGTCAGCAGGCGCGATTTTCTGGCTTTTTGCACGGCGACCGCGGCGTCGCTGGCCCTTCCGGTGAGCATGATTCCACGCATGGCCGAGGCTTTGGACGATGCCCGGGTGCCGGTGATCTGGCTCGAATTTCAGAGCTGCAGCGGAGATACCGAGGCCTTTCTGCGGGCCAATCAGCCGACCGCGGCGGAGATCATTCTCGACACCGTTTCCCTCGAGTATGCCGAAACCATCATGGCGGCGGCCGGCCATCTGGCCGAGGAGGCCAAGCACCAGGCCATGGAAAAATACAAGGGGAAGTACTTGGCCATCGTCGAAGGGTCGATCCCGGCCGGGGACGGCGGCGGCTACTGTACCATCGGCGGCCAGAGCGCTCTCGATATCGTCAGGCGGGTCTGCGGAGATGCGGCGGCGACCATCGCCGTCGGCAACTGCGCCACCTTCGGCGGCATCCCCAGGGCCTACCCCAACCCGACCGGCGCCCTGTCGGTGCAGGAGGCGGTTCCTTCGGCCAAGGTCCTCAACCTGCCGGGCTGCCCCTTGAATGCCACCAACCTGACCGCGACCATCGTTCATTTTCTCACCTTCGGCAAGCTGCCGGCCACCGACCGCCTTGACCGTCCCCTGTTTGCCTACGGCAAGCGCATCCACGACAACTGCGAGCGGCGCAGCCACTTCGATGCCGGCCAGTACGCCGAGGCCTTCGGCGACGAGGGGCACCGCAAGGGGCACTGCCTCTACAAGCTCGGCTGCAAGGGGCCGGAAACCTTCCACAACTGCCCGACGGTCCGCTACAACGAGGGGACCAGCTGGCCGGTCATGGCCGG